>CAZPJF010000058.1:0-13492 GCA_964586095.1 uncultured Gemmatimonas sp.
CGCCGGGACCGTGGACGCGGGGAGCACCGCGCGCGGGAACCAGACCTTGGCGATCAGCCCGCTGTTCTGCACCAGTGACGCGCTCGCCCGCGTCACGACGCCGGCGAAGAGCCCCCACCCCGCCAGCGAGGCGAAGGTGAACCGGAAGTAGGGCACGCCATCGCTGGGCAGGCCGGCGACGATGCCGAACACGAAGGTGAGGATGAGCGCCCCGAGCAGCGGCTGCAGGACCACCCAGGCGACGCCGAGCGCGGTCTGCCGGTAGCGGAGGCGCAGGTCGCGGTCGGCGAGGCTCCAGAGCAGGTCGCGGAAGGCCCAGAGGTCGCCGAGGAGGCCCAGCGACCGCGCGCTGTCGGGCCGGATAACGAGCAGGGGCGGCTCCGCGTACTGCGGGGAGGACGTGGGCATCGACAGAAATAGGACATGCCCCTCCCGGGAACACAATCCCGCGCGAAACACTAGGTATCGCATGCGCCCACACGACCTCCCGTCCAGCGAGATCACGCCCGAAGGCGTGTACCTCGACCGCCGCCGCTTCCTCGCCGCCGCCGGCATCATCGGGGCCGGGCTCGTCGCCGCGCCCGCGCTCGCGTCGGCGGCCGGCCGCGCCGCGGCCGCCCGCGGCCACGCCCGCGGCCACGCCCGGCAGAAGCCGCTCGGCACCCCGTACGGCCTCCAGCCCAACGACGTCGCCACGCCCGAGGAGGACGTGACGTCGTACAACAACTTCTACGAGTTCGGCACGGGGAAGGACGACCCCATCGCGAACGCACAGGAGTTCCGCACGAAGCCGTGGACCGTGCGCGTCGAGGGGCTCGTGAAGAAGCCGGGCAGCTACCAGCTGGAGGAGTTCCTCAAGCCGTCGAAGCTGGAGGACCGCATCTACCGCATGCGCTGCGTCGAGGCCTGGTCGATGGTGATCCCCTGGCGCGGGATCCCGCTCGCCGACGTGCTGACGCGCGCCGAGCCGACGGCCGGCGCCCGGTTCGTCGAGTTCACCACGCTCCTCGACCCCCGGCAGATGCCCGGCCAGCGCTTCCCCGTCCTCGAGTGGCCGTACAACGAGGGGCTGCGCCTCGACGAGGCGATGCACCCGCTCACGCTCCTGGCCACCGGCGTCTACGGCAAGGACCTCCCCAACCAGAACGGCGCACCGCTCCGGCTCGTGGTGCCGTGGAAGTACGGCTTCAAGGGGATCAAGAGCATCGTGCGGATCCGCCTCACGGCCGCCATGCCCAGGACCTCGTGGAGCCTCGCCAATCCCGGCGAGTACGGCTTCTACGCGAACGTGAACCCCACGGTCGACCACCCGCGGTGGAGCCAGGCGACGGAACGGCGCATCGGCAACTTCCGGCGGATCCCGACGCTCATGTTCAACGGCTACGCCGACCAGGTGGCGTCGTTGTACTCGGGGATGGACCTGCGGCGGAACTACTAGCGGTGCGGCTGGGCTGATGGCGTCGCAGGCGACGTGGGGGCTGGAGCGCCAGCCCCGGGGCTTCGGCGTCGCGCTCCTCGCGCTCGCCTCGGCCCCCGCGTTCCTCATCGTGGCCGCGATGCTCGGCGACCTGTTCGTCGGCACGCGCTACCTCGGCACCGACCCGGTGAAGGCCGGCGAGCACGCGCTCGGCGAATGGACCCTGCGGCTCCTCTTCGCCACGCTCCTCGTGACGCCGCTCCGCCATCACACCGGCTGGAACTGGCTCGCGCGGCACCGGCGCACGCTGGGGCTCCTCGCCTTCGCGTACGTCCTGCTGCACCTCCTCACCTGGCTGCTGCTCGACGTGCAGCTCTGGGTGAGCGAGTACGTGGGGTGGGCGGAGATCTGGACCGACCTCACCAAGCGCCCCTACATCACCATCGGCATGCTGGCGCTGCTGCTCATGGTGCCGCTGGCGGCGACCTCCACCAAGGCGATGATCGCGCGGCTCGGGCGGCGGTGGCGCCCGCTGCACCGGCTGGTCTACCTGAGCACGGTGCTCGGCGTGGTGCACTTCTTCATGGCCGTGAAGAAGGACATCACCGAGCCGGCGGTCTATGCGGCGGTCGCCGCCCTGCTGCTCGGCTGGCGCGTCTGGAGGCGCCGCACCGCGTAGATTGCGCGCGTGTCCGCCCCGCGCGCGCCCATCGAGTACGACTGCTTCGCGATCGCCGCGCCCGGGCTGGAGCCGGTCCTCGCGCAGGAGCTCCGCGACCTCGCGGCGGCCCCCGGCGAGGGGGCGCCGTGGCTCGCGGCCGGCATCCCGCTGCGCGCGATCACGCCGGTGGCCGGCGGGGTGGAGTTCCGCACCGAAGCGCGCGGCCTCGCCGAGGTACTGCTGCAGGTGCGGACGGCGAGCCGCGTCGTCGTACGGCTCGCGACCTTCCGCGCCACGGCGTTCCATGAGCTCGAGCGGGCGGCGCGGCAGGTGGAGTGGGCCCGCGTGCTGCGCGCCGGCGCGCCCTTCCGACTCCGGGTGACCTGCCGCAAGTCGAGGCTCTATCACTCGGACGCCGTCGCCGAGCGCGTCGCGGGCGCCGCGATCCGCGCCGTGCCGGGCGCGGTGTGGACGGATGACGCCGACGATGAGGCCGGCGACGATGCGAACGAAGGCGCGCCGATGGACGCACAGCTCTTCGTCGTCCGCCTGGACCGCGATCGGTGCACCATCTCGGCGGACGCCTCGGGTGCGCTCCTGCACCGCCGCGGCTACCGGCAGGCGCTCGCGCGCGCGCCGATGCGCGAGACGCTCGCCGCCGCCCTGCTGCTCGCCGCCGAGTGGGACCCGAGGCGTCCGCTGGTCGATCCGATGTGCGGCTCGGGGACGATCCCGATCGAGGCCGCGCTCCTCGCGCGGCGGATGGCACCTGGCCTGGGCCGGCGCTTCGCCGCGGAGCAGTGGCCCGAGACGGCCGCGGCGACGTGGGCCGCTGCGCGCGAGGCGGCGGCACGGCGTGCGCTGCCGGCCGCACCCGCGGGGATCGTCGGTGCCGACCGCGACGCGGGGGCCGTGGAGGCGGCGCGTGCGAATGCGTCGCGGGCGGGCGTGGCGGCCGACGTCGAGTTCCGTCAGGGCGCCCTCTCGGCGCTCGTCGCACCGCCGGGGCCGGGGCTGCTGGCGAGCAACCCGCCCTACGGGGTCCGGGTGGGCGAGGCCACCGCGCTCCGGTCGCTCTATGCGGCGCTCGGGCGCCTGCTCGCGACGGAGCTCGTCGGATGGGACGCGGTGCTGCTCTCGCCCGGGCACGCGCTCCTCGGCCAGACGCGGCTGCAGTGGCGCACGCGGGCGCGGACGCGCAACGGCGGACTTGGGGTGGACGTGGTGACGCGCGCCGGGGCAGCGAGGTAGGCCTTGCAGGCGGCGCGGGCGCGACGCCGCCAAGGTAAGGGCGAGGTCCGATGCGCGTCAGCCTATTTGCATTTCGTGACAGCCCGGTGCAATCTGGACGGGCTTGGCGGGACCGGGAGCCCGGTGCCTGCCCGCTCTCGAGATGCGGGGACCCCGCCGCGTCGGTCCCGCACCCCACTGTTCCACTCTCTCGGAGGAGTACGATGGTTCCCATCATGAAGAGGTTGGCGACCTTGGTCGCCGGCCTCGCGTTGGCGCTTCCCGCGTCGGCGCAGCAGGCCAGCACCGGCACGATCACGGGCCGGGTGACGGATGCGGCGTCCGGACGTCCGCTGCAGGACGTGCAGGTCCGACTCGTCGGCGGCACGACCGGCACCATCACCGCGGCGGACGGCACGTTCCGCCTGGCCGGCGTGGCCGCCGGCGCGGTGCAGGTGCGCGCGCAGCGGCTGGGCTATCTCGCGTTCACGCGCTCCGGCACCGTCACGGCGGGCGGCACGCTGACAGTCGACTTCGCGCTCACCGCCGCGGCGACGCAGATCGACCAGGTCGTCATCACGGGCACGGGCGAGGCGCAGCGGAAGCGCGAGCGGGGCGCGTCCTCCAGCTCCATCGACTCCACCGCGTTCAACCCGGCGACGGTCCGCACCCTCTCGAACGTCCTGCAGGCGCGCGCGCCGGGCGTGACGGTGACGGGGTCGGGCGGCACGACGGGCACCGGCGCCCGCATCCGCATCCGTGGCTCGAACTCGATCTCGCTGAGCAACGACCCGCTGATCATCCTCGATGGCGTCCTCCTCGACAACTCGACGGGCTCCTTCTCGATCGGCTTGGGCGGCCAGACGATCTCGCGCTTCGACGACATCAACCCGGATGACATCGAGAACATCGAGGTCATCAAGGGGCCGGCCGCGACGGCGCTCTACGGCACGGCGGCGGCGAACGGCGTCATCCAGATCACGACCAAGCGGGGCAAGGCGGGGCGCGCCCGCTGGAGCACCTGGTTCGAGCAGGGCAACGAGACGCAGGTCGCCGAGTGGCCCGAGAACTTCGCCACCATCGGCACGCTGACCGCGAGCGGCAACCGGACGGCCGGGTGCACGATCGACCTGCAGACGCGCGGCGTCTGCACGCCGAACCCGGACTCGCTGGTGAGCTGGAACCCGCTCAAGAACGTGAGCCCGTTCCGCACCGGCCGCCGCAACACGACCGGCGTCTCGGTCGCGGGCGGCAACGAGTACGCGAACTACTACCTCTCGGGTGAGTTCGAGCTCAACCGCGGCATCGTCGACGTGAACGACCAGCAGCGCGTGAACCTGCGGTCGAACGTGACGGCCCGCCCGAACAGCGAGCTGCAGCTCGCGGCGACGATCGGCTACACCCGCGGCTACCTGCAGCTCCCGTACAACGACAACAGCGCCTTCGGCGTCGTGTCGCAGGGTCTGCTCGGCCGCGCGTTCGACTGCTCGACGACGACGTACCTCACGACCCCGTCGTGCGGCACCGACTCGCTGTCGCGCGGCTACTTCAACGCGAACCTCAATCCGGACGACTGGTTCATCGTGCGGAACCAGCAGGACATCTCGCGCTTCGTGACCGGCATCACCGCGGACTGGACGCCCAAGTCGTGGCTGAAGGGCGTGGCGCGCGCCGGCATGGACCTCCTGGGCCGCTACGACCAGCAGCTGATCCCGCCGAACCAGCTCCGCTACTCGGCGGCGACGCTCGAGGGCTCGCGGTTCCAGAACCGGGCCGAGGTGATCAATTACTCGCTCAACGGCACGATGACGGCGACGTTCAACCTGCGTGAGGACCTCACGTCGGCCACGTCGGTCGGCATGCAGTACCTCGACTTCAAGTTCTTCTCGACGAGCGCGTCGGGCGCGATCCTGCTCCCCGGCACGTCGTCGCTCAACGGCACCAGCGCCCGCTTCGCGGTGGGCGAGACCAACCAGCGCGTCCGCACCATCGGCGGCTACATCGAGCAGCGCCTCAGCTGGCGCGACCGGCTCTTCGCGACGCTCGGCCTCCGCGGCGACGACAACTCGGCCTTCGGCACCGAGGCCCCGATCGTCACCTACCCGGCGGCGTCGCTCTCGTACGTGATCAGCGAGGAGGACTGGTTCCCGCAGTTCGCCTTCCTCGACCAGCTCCGTCTCCGCACCGCCTATGGCCAGTCGGGCCAGCGCCCCGGCTTCCGCCAGGCGACGACCACCCTCTCGCCGGTGTCGGTCCGCGTGGGCGGCGTGGAGTCCGCGGCGGTGACGCTCAACACGACCGGCAATGCGAACCTCAAGCCCGAGATCACCTCGGAGATCGAGGGCGGGTTCGAGGCCAACATGTTCCGCGGCCGGCTCGGCGTGGACCTCACGGTCTTCAACAAGAGCACGAGCGACCTCCTCGTCGCCCGCACGCTCGCGCCGTCCCTCGGCGCCACGGGCACCACGCTCGTGAACCTCTCGAAGATGACGAACCGCGGCATCGAGCTCCTCCTCACGGGGACGCTCGTGCAGGCGCGCGACTTCCAGTGGCAGGCGTCGTTCGCGGCGACGGGCCTCTCGAACAAGCTCGTCGAACTCGGCGAGGGCATCAGCCCGATCATCTTCGGCTTCAGCAGCAGCCAGCGGCACCAGGGCGGGCTCCCGGCCGGCGCGTACTACCAGCGCCCGTACACGTTCGAGGACCTGAACGGCGACGGGCTGATCAGCCGCGTCAACTGCCCGACGGTCGGCGGCGTGTCGAACCCGCAGGTGGTCGGCGGCCCGGCGTGCGAGGTCTTCATCGGCGACTCGCTGCAGTACCGCGGGCAGGCGATGCCGACCCGCGAGTTCAACCTCCAGCAGACCTTCACGTTCAAGCGGCTCGCCTCGCTCTCGGTGCTCTTCCAGCACCGCGGCGGGCACAAGCTCTTCAACTCGACGCGCGAGTTCCGCTGCGGGTTCAACACCTGCCAGGAGATGAACGACCGCTCGATGTCGCTCGCCGACCAGGCGCGCGCCCTCTCGCGGTTCATGGGCACGGTCGACGGCTACATCGAGGACGCGTCGTTCACGCGCCTCGCCGAGGTCTCGCTCACGCTCAACGCGCCGCAGTCGTGGATCGCCCGCCTGGGCGGGCGCGCCGAGGCGATCAGCCTCACGATCGGCGGCCGCAACCTCGGCCTCTGGACGGACTACACCGGCTTCGACCCCGAGGTGAACGCCAACAACGGCGCGAACTTCACCACGTCGGACTTCCTCACGCAGCCCCCGACGCGGCAGTGGACCACGCGGCTCAACATCACCTTCTGATCACCCCACCGATGCCTACCCATATCTCCACGCGGTTCCCGCGACGGGCGGCCGCGGCGGCGGCCCTCCTCCTCGGGGTGTCGGCGTGCACGCTCGACGAGGTCCTCACGGTCGAGGATCCCGACGTCGCCACGCCCACCTCGCTCCAGTCGGTCTCGGCGCTCCCGGTGCTCCGCACCGGCGCCGTCGGCGACTTCGCCGTCGCCTTCGACGGCGGCGACGACAACGTCATCACCTACACCGGGCTGTTCTCGGACGAGTACATCAACGCCGAGACCTTCCCGACGCGCATCGAGGTCGACCGGCGTGACGTCCAGCCGGTGAACGGCAGCCTCGACGGCGTCTACCGGTCGCTGCACCGTGCGCGCGCCTCGGCGCGCCGCGCGGCCGACGCGTTCGCCTCCCTCGCGCCGAACGACGTCGCGCGGCTCGAGGTGCTCAACCTCGAGGCCATGACGCTGGTGCTCTTCTCCGAGATGTACTGCAACGGCGTCTCGCTGAGCACGCTCACCGCCAGCGGCGAACAGCAGTACGGCACGCCGCTCACGGGGACGGAGCTCAACACCCGGGCCGCCGAGATCTTCGACTCGGTGATCACGCTCGCCGGCGCCAGCACCAACGCCGCGATCGTCGCCCAGGCGAACTTCGCCCGCATCGGCCGGGGCCGGGCGCTGCTGAACAACAACGACCCGAACGGCGCCTCGGCCGTGGTCGCGTCGGTGCCGCGCACCTTCACGTACCAGCTGCAGCACTCGGAGAACTCGGGACGCCAGAACAACGGCATCTTCCTCACCGGCGCCATCAACCGGCGCTTCTCGGTGGCGTCCCTCGAGGGCGGGAACGGCCTGCCGTTCCGCACGGCCGGCGACCCGCGCGTCGTCGCGCCGCTCGGCACCGGCACGGCCGCCAACGGGTTCGACGGCTCGACCCCGCTCTACCTGCCCAGCACCAAGTACCCGAACCGCTCGGCGTCGACCACCGTCGCCAGCGGCATCGAGGGCAAGCTGATCGTGGCCGAGGCGCTCCTCCGTGCCGGCAATGCCGGCGCCGCGACCGACACCCTCAACGTCCTCCGCGCCACCGTGGCCGGTCTCGCGCCGCTCGCCGGCGGGTCGGCCACGACGGACATCCTGTTCACCGAGCGCGCCTACTGGATGTGGCTCGAAGGGCACCGCATGGGCGACCTGCGCCGCCTGGTCCGCCAGTACGGCCGGACCCAGGACGCGGTCTTCCCGAACGGGGCCTACTTCAAGGGTGGCGTCTACGGCTCGGATGTGAACTTCCCGATCCCGACGTCCGAGGACAACAACCCGAACAACGTCGGCTGCCTCGATCGCAACCCGTGATCGCGTAGTCGGCACGAACGCAGCGACGGCCGGCGTCCCTTGGGCGCCGGCCGTCGTCGTTCAACCGGGCTCATGCAGGGCCGCCTCGTTGGCCGCGGCCGCCGCCGGCGCCGCCGGCGCCGCCGGGATCCGCGGTCCGGCGGGCCGCGGGTCCCCCGGCGCTCAGAACTGGAATCCGATCGCGGCGTTGAGGTGGCGGTTCGTCCGCCGCTCCGCGGCGTACTCCGTAGTGGACTGGCGCCACTCGAGCCCCAGCACCACGGGTCCCGCGGGCCGCCAGTGCACATGCCCTTCCACGGTGCGGTTCGCGAGCCGCGCGCCCGCCGCGAGATCGGCGTCCTCGGGGTCGTCGACGCCATAGCCCCCGCCGAGCGTCCAGCGCGTCCCGAGCCGCGCGTTGAGCTGGCCCCACGCGCCCGTGGTGCGCACCGCCACGCCGTTGAGGCCCAGCCCCTGGCCGATGCCGCCGCCGCCGAGCCCGCGCAGCGCCTGGCCGTCGAACGCCTCTCCCCGCAGCTCGAGCACTCCCCCGAGCGGCACGACCGCGCTCAGGGCGAGCGCCTCGGACTCCCGGCGCATGCCGTTCGCGTCGCGGATGCGGCCGCTGTGGGCCCCGAGCGTGATGAAGCCGGCCGCCTCGTCCGCGCCCCACGCCAGGCGCACCAGCGCCTGCGTGAACGGGGTGCCGGTGCGCTCGGCGGCGTCGAAGTCCGTGTCGAACAGGCCGGCCGGGTCGCCGCTCGTGGGCGCGAGCACCGCCGCCTCGAGACCGATCCGCACGCGGCCGGCGGTCTGCACCGCCGCCCGCACCTGCGGCAGCCAGAGCCACAGGTTCCCCGCCGCGGTGAAGCCGGGCACGCCCACTGCGGCGAGGCTGACCGGGTCGACGTTCGTGATGAGCGGCTGCTCCTGTCCCGCCATCACGCTGCCGTGCCGCCAGGCGAGCGTCCCGCGCGCCGTCCGCAGCCGCACGAGCGGGAAGGTCCGGCCACCGCTGCTCGGCTGCTGCCCGCCGTAGAAGTCGACGTCGAGGTCCCCCTGGAAGGTCCCGCCGGCGATCCCGCTCGCGGAGAAGGCCAGTCCGAGCGTCGTCTGTCGGATGGTCATCGCGATCCCGCCCGGCGCGGCCGTGCTGGTGGAGGGCGCGACGAACGTCGGGACGTCGACGTTGTTCGTGGGCGCGCTGTTCGAGAGCAGGTGCACGAGCGCGCGCCCGTGGAACTCGAGCGCCACGCGCGAGCGCGTGCGCAGCGCGCTCGAGGCCTCGGTGGCGAGCTGCTCGCGCAGGGCGGCGATGGCGGCTTCGGCGTCCTCGACGCGCAGGCGGAGGGAGTCGAGCTGCGCCGCCGTCGGGGCGACCTGCGCCCCGAGCGGCGTGACGGGGGTCACACCGAGCAGCGCGAGCGCCGCACCGATGCTTGACCGGCGCACGCCGGGGCGGGTAGCGTACGAACGGACACTCCAGAGGAAGGCATGCGGCATCGCGGCTCCGGGATGGGACGGCTGGGACTCCTCACGCTCTGCGCGGCGGCGCTCGCCGTCCCGACGCGCGGCGGCGCGCAGGGCGCCGTCTCGGGGCGGGTGGCGCTCACCGAGCGCCCCGGCGAGTCGACGACCGACTTCGCGAGCACGGTCATCTACCTGGTGCCCAAGGATAGCGCGAGCGCCCGACCGCGGCCAACGCGCGCGAGCATCGCCATGAACGGCCGTGCCTTCGTGCCGCACGTGCGCGTGGTCACGCCGGGGAGCCGCGTCGAGTTCCCGAACCAGGACCCGTTCAGCCACAACATCTTCTCGACGACCCCCGGCACCAGCTTCGACCTCGGGCTCTACCCGGCCGGCAAGAGCAAGGAGGCGCCGTTCCGGCGCCCCGGGGCGTTCCCCGTCTACTGCAACATCCATCCGCGCATGACCGCCTTCGTGGTGGTCGCGCCGTCGGAGTGGTACACGCAGGCCGGGAACGACGGGCGCTGGACGATCCCGGACGTGCCGGCCGGCGAGTACGTGCTCACCGTCTGGCATGAGCGCGCCAAGGTGGTGACCACGCCGCTCATCGTCCCCGCGACCGGCAGCGCCGACATCGCCACGACCCTCGATGCGCGCGGCTGGCGCTTCGCGGAGCACAAGAACAAGTTCGGCAAGGCGTACGACAAGAGCAGCGCGATCCGCTACTGACGCGCGTCCCCTCCCGGCCGCGCACGGACCGCTCGCGCCGCGCCGCCCCCCAGCCCCGCCCCCGTGAAGCCGAAGGGCCTCAGCCTCACCCTCAAGATCTTCCTCTCCACCGCCATGGTGGTGGTGGTCATCGTCGGCGTCACGCTCGCGATCGCGGCGCGGCAGGCGCAGCGCGCGGCGGATGAGTCGGTCGACCGCGTGCTCGTCTCCGCGCGCGAGGCGGTCGACGCCCGGCTCGCCGGCGGGGCGCGCGGCTTCCTGGACGCCGCCGTCGCCTTCGCGGACAACGCCACGTTCGCCGGCATCGTCGAGGCGAAGCAGGGCACCAACGTCCTCGACCAGGCGAACGTGGCCGAGAACTCGCTCTCGGCGCGCTGGGTCCAGCTCACGGACGCCGAGGGGCTGCGGCTCGCCAAGAGCGACGACCCGGGCGCCGACCAGGTGGACCTCACCGGCTCGCCGGAGGTGCGCGGGGCGCTCGGCGGCGACCCGACCAGCGGCTTCGGCGTCACCGGTGCCGACGAGCTGGTGCAGCTCGCCGCGGTGCCGATCATCCGCGACCCGCGCGTGGTCGGCGTGCTGCTCGCGGCGCGGCTGATCGACGAGCCGTTCGTCACCGACGTGCGGACCAGCGCCTCGCGCGAGATCGACCTCGTGTTCTACACGCTCGATCCGGAGGGCCGGCCGGTGATCGCGGCGTCCACGCTCGCGCGCACCGACGAGCTCCTCGCCGCGCTCACCGGGATGCATGCCGCACTCGGCGACTCGACCGACGCCCGCGGCGCGCCCACGCTCGGCGGCACCCACTACGTGGGCCTCGCGCGTGCGCTGCGCAACGCCGGAGGCACAGCCATCGGCGGGTACGTGATGCTCGCCAACCGCGACGCCGAGTTCGCGACGTTCGCGCGGCTGCGGCAGTCGCTCATCCTGTCCGGCGCGCTCGGGATCCTCGTCGCCGCGCTCCTCTCGCTGCTCATCGCGCGGCAGATCACGCGCCCCGTGGGCAAGCTCGTGGAGGCGACCCGCCGCGCCGCCGACGGCGACTACGCGGCGGAGATCCCGCAGACGAGCCGCGACGAGATCGGGATCCTCGCCGGCGCCTTCCGCGGCCTGCTCTCGGACCTCCGCGAGAAGCAGGAACTGGTGGAGTTCCTCTCGAGCGGCGACACGGCGAGGACCGTGCAGCTCAAGACGATGTCGGTGACGACCGAGCAGCGGATCGCGCAGGGCGGGTTGCTGCCGGGCAGCCGGTTCGCGGGGCGGTACGAGGTGAAGGAGATCCTCGGCGAGGGGGGCATGGGGACCGTCTTCAAGGCGGTCGACGCCGAGCTCGGCGAGGTGATCGCCATCAAGACCCTCAAGCAGGACTTCTACGCGCAGGACCCGACCGCCCTCGAGCGGTTCAAGAGCGAGATCCGCCTGGCCCGGCGCATCTCGCACCGCAACGTCGTGCGCACGCACGACCTCGGCGAGCACGCCGGCGTCTACTTCATCACCATGGAGTACGTGGAGGGGAAGTCGCTCAAGGAGCTCATCCGGGCGCGCGGCCGGCTGCCCCTGCCGATCGTGCTCTCGGTGGGCAAGCAGCTCGCGCGCGCGCTCGAGGTCGCGCACGAGCAGGGGATCATCCACCGCGACATCAAGCCGCAGAACATGGTGGTGGAGCCCGACGGCGTGCTCAAGGTGATGGACTTCGGCATCGCGCGGCTCGCCGCGCGGAAGCCCGAGGCGGGGGTCACCCAGGCGGGCACGGTGATCGGCACGCCGGAGTACATGGCGCCGGAGCAGATCGCCGGCGACGCGGTCGACCACCGTGTGGACATCTACGCCGCGGGGTGCGTGCTCTACGAGTGCCTCACCGGCCGGCCGCCGTTCACGGCCGAGACGCCGTACCAGCTCATCGCCAAGCTGCTGGAGGAGACGGCGCCCGCCCCGCGGTCGCTCAACACCGAGGTCCCCGCGGCGCTCGATGCGCTGGTGATGGCCACGCTCGCCAAGCAGGCCGCGATGCGGCCGCAGACGGCACTCGAGCTGCACGACCGGCTGGCGCAGATCGGCTGATGTCGACGCGCCTCAGCCTCGTGGCGGCGCGGGTCGGTCTCACCGCGCTGCTCACGGGCAGCACCGCCTGCGAGGCGCGCGGTCGCATGGACGAGCCGGCCGTCAGGCCCCCGAACCCTGCGAGCGTCGAGGCGATCGCGGACCCGGGCGACATTGGTCCGGGTGACCGGACGGTCTACGACGCGGGGTTCGGCCCCTCGAGTCGCCTCGTCATCGTGGAGACGCACGTCGCAGGCGACGGCAGCTGCTGCACGACGCTCATGCGCGCGTGGCTCGTCGACCGCACCGACACCACGAGGCGCACTTTGATCGACTCGATCGCGGATCACTACGAGGTCACCTACGCGGTGAGTCGGGTCACCGCATCGGCGATCGTGATGTGCCGGACCGAGTCGCATGGCATGGCGGACGGCTGCGTGGCGCTCTTCGTCGACCCGGTGGCGAGGCGTGCGTCGCGCACGACGCGCTTCGACCGCGGCCGTGACCTCACCTTCGCGGACCACGCGGACGCGCAGCGACGCCTCGGTGTCACGAGTCCGGAGCTCGACCGCCTCAGGGAGCGGTCGATGTTCGAGGCGAAGCCCGAGGACGCCGTCGACATGGCCGAGGTCTTCGCGACGCATCCGTTGCCGCAGTCGACCGACGAGCAGTACGCCCGCGCGCGTGGGGCGAGCGGCGACCACGGTCGCACCATCCAGGAGGAGGTCGGCGCGTGGCAAGCGGACACCGGAGGGGTCTGGTTCGGCAAGTCGTTCTACGAAGGCGAGGGATTCTCCGGAGTCGGTGACATCGGGTTCCTGAGCGATTCCGGGCGCTACTCGTTCCTCGGGATCCCCGAGTTGACCGCGCGGTCCGTCGAGGCGCTGTTCGTCGAGCCCGACGTGATCTGGGCCGGTCTCGTGATGCACGCGGAGTACGGGAGTCACCCCGGCGGGCTGCTGCGCTTCGATCGCCGGACGCGGCGTTCGACGATCCATCCGGTGCCGGCCCGGATCCAACGCATCCTGACCGTCGGCGACGCGGTGTTCCTGCGGACGTCCGAGGGCGTGCACGTGCTCCGGGCCGGCCGCCTCGTGTGGCACCACATGGAGCCCACCCCGGACGGCGGGTTCGCGGTGGTGACCGACACCGTGCCGCGCTCCACGCCCTGACTTAGATTGCAGCATCATGTCACAGCAGCCCATCGCGAGCGTCTTCAACGACGCCTACGCCGCCGAGCAGTTCGAGCGGTACCGCCAGGACCCGGCGTCGGTCGAGGAATCCTGGCGCCAGTTCTTCCGGTTCGCCGAGC
>CAZPJF010000059.1:0-13478 GCA_964586095.1 uncultured Gemmatimonas sp.
GCCCGCTCACGAAGAAGAAGTCGTAGCAGATGCCGTGCAGCAGGATGCCGGCATACACCATCCACATCCCCGTGCTGGCGTCGCCGGCGCCGAAGGCGAAGTAGCGCAGCGACCAGGCGAGCATGCCGGCGAGCATGATCCACTTGATGCCGAACCGCGCCAGCAGCGCCGGGAGCACGATCATGAAGCCGATCTCGCTCATCTGCCCGAAGGTCTGGATGAAGGCGGGGTTCGGCGCGCCGATCTCGCTCAGGTACAGGTTGGTGAACGTGTAGTAGAACTGGAGCGGGATGCAGAGCGCGAACGACCCGATCACGAAGATCCGGAAGTCCTTGTGCCGGAGGAGCGAGAGCGCGTCGAGCCCGAAGGCGTCGCGGGCGCTGAACGGCCGGTTGCCGCCCTTGGGCGGCGTCGCCGGCAGCGTGAAGGCGAAGAGGCCGAGCACGAGGCTCGCGCCCGCGGCCACCTGCATCGGCAGCGCCTTCGCCTCCGCCTTGAGGATGAACCCGACCAGGAAGCCGGCGGCGATCCACGCGATGGTCCCAAGCACGCGGATGAGCGGGAACTCGCGCGCCGCGTCCCGCACGTGATGGAACGAGATCGAGTTGGTGAGCGAGAGCGTCGGCATGTAGCACAGCGCGTACCCGATGAGGAACGGGTAGAAGGTGCCGAACGACCGCTGCACCGACACCAGGTAGAGCAGCGCGCCGCCGGCGAGGTGCAGCACCCCGAGCAGCCTCTCGCTGTTGATGAACCGGTCGGCGATCATGCCCATGAAGAAGGGCGAGACCAGCGCGCCGATCGCCATCGCGCCGTAGGCGGCGCCGATCTGCGCGCCGCTGAACTGCAGCGTCTGGCCGAGGTAGGTGCCCATGGTGACGAACCAGGCGCCCCACACGAAGTACTGCAGGAACATCATCACCGCGAGGCGGGTCTTGATCATCGCGACAGCTCGCGCACGCGGATGTTGCGGAAGCTCACCACGTCGCCGTGCTCCTGCAGGCCGATGTGCCCACGCCGTGCGAGCCCGTAGCTCGGCCACTGCGCGAACTTCGAGGCCTTCACCTTGGCGGTCCACTCCGGCGACCAGCGCTCGTACTCGAGGAGCTTCACCCCGTTGAGCCAGTGCTCCACGTGCGGGCCGATGACCACGATCCGTGCCTCGTTCCATTCGCCCACGGGGCGTGTCACGTCGCGCACCGGCGCGTCGAGCGCGTAGTTGGCGCCCGCCGAGGTGAGCGCGTTCTGCCCGTCGCGGTGTCCGCCGTTGTCGAGCACCTGCATCTCGGGCGCGTTCTCGTAGATGACGCGCGTCTCCTCGGTGGCGTGGTAGAAGACGCCGCTGTTCCCGCGCGGCCCCACCTTCCACTCCAGCACGAGCTCGAAGTCGGCGTACTGCGCGCGCGTGACGATGTCGCCGCCGAAGCGCTCGCGGGTGAGCGTGTTCGTCGCCGCGTCGTACCGCCACGCGGAGGGGAGCGAATCGACCCTGTAGCCCCGCCAGTGGCGCGCGGCGCCGCCGGCGAGGAGGTCGGTCCAGGCGCCGGCCTTGACGCCGGCGGGGAGCGGGAGCTGCGCGGTGGCGCAGGCCGCGGTGACGCCGAGGAGCACGGCGCCGAGCCCGCAGGCGGCGCGGAGGGACGACCAGGACATCCGGGGGGCCTCGCGTTCGGGGACGGGAACGGCGGGGAACGTACGCGTTCGTCCTGCGCCCCGGAAGCTTCCGGGCGCGAGCGCTTCCCTCACGCCACGGTGCGCGAATCCCTGTCCCCGGTGCGGCGCGCCGCCGACAGCGCCCGCGTGCGCGGCGGCGTAGGATGGGGCCATGAGACTCCACCTCGCCCTCCTGGTCGCCGCCGCAGTGCTCACCGCCTGCGGACCGACGGTGATGTACGACCGTGCCCCTGACGTGCGCCTCGCGGCCGGCGCGCCGTGGGCCTGGGGCCCGCCGGACGGCGACGGCCTCTCGCCGCGCGAGGGCGGACGCGTCGCCGCCGACACCGCGGCGCGCCGGATCATGGACGCCATCGAGGCGGAACTCGTCGCCAAGGGCTTCCCCAAGGTCGCGGCCGAGTCGGCGCGATTCCTCGTGCACTTCCACGTGGGGCAGCGCACGGTGGTCGACACCCTCCCGCCGCGCGATGACCCCTCGGCACCGGGCGCCATGCGCGCGCCGGGCGCATGGGGCGGCTACGGACGTCCCGAGGACATCGCCGAGCGCCGGATCGAGTGGGAGGAGGGGATGCTGGTGATCGATGCGGTGACCGTCGATCGCGGCATCGTGGCCTGGCGCGGGCTCATCGCGGGCGAGATCCCGCCGGAGGCCACGGTGCGGCCCGAGCCGGCGATCCGCGAGGCGGTCCGCCGGCTGCTGCGCGGGTTCCCGTAGCCGGCGGCGCCGCGCGGGCGGCGCACCGGGTTTGCACGCGTCAGCCAGCGCGGCGAGCTTTCAGCCGCGCCACTCCCACCCTCCCCCGCCCGCCCGTGACCCGCTTCCGCGCCCTGACCGTCGCGCTCGCCGCGACGGCGCTCCCCGCGCTCGCGCCCGCCCAGCAGATGTCGAGCCAGCCCCCCGGCGGCGCCGCCCGCGCGGGCCGCGCCACCGTGGTCGAGACCGCACCGACCATCGACGGCCGCCTCGATGACGCCGTCTGGCGCACCGCCACCGTCTTCACCGACTTCGTGCAGCGCGAGCCCGTGGAGGGGAACCCCATCTCCGAGCGCACCGAGGTCCGCATCATCACCGACGGCGAGGCGCTCTACGTCGGCGCCTGGCTCTTCGACCGGGAGCCCGCGCTCATCGTGCCCAGCGAGACGATCCGCGACGTCACGCTCACCAACAGCGACTACTTCGGCTTCATCCTCGACACCTTCCACGACCGGCAGAACGGCTTCCTCTTCGCCACGACGCCGTCCGGCGTGGAGCACGATGCGCAGGTCATCCGTGAGGGCGAGGGAGGCGGCGTCTTCGTCGCCGGCCAGAACCGCGCGCAGGCCGGTTCGCTGGGCGGCGTGAACCTCAACTGGGACGCGAGCTGGACCGTCCGCACCTCGCAGGACTCCCTCGGATGGTACGCCGAGTTCCGGATCCCCTTCCGCACCATCCGCTACGGCGCCGGCGCCACGCAGACGTGGGGTCTCAACATCATGCGCGGCATCCGCCGCCGGAACGAGGAGGCGCTCTGGTCGCGCGTCTCGCGCCAGTTCAGCATCAACCGCCTCTCGCAGGCCGGCGTGCTCCTCGACCTGCCCGTGCCGGCGCAGCGGATCGCCACCGTCACGCCGTACGCGCTCGCGACGTCCAACCGCACGTTCGCGACCATGCAGGACTACCGCGCGGACGGCGAGACGGGGCTCGACGCCAAGTACGGCATCACGCCGAGCCTGACGCTCGACCTGACGTACAACACCGACTTCGCGCAGGTCGAGGTCGACGAGCAGCGCACCAACCTCACGCGCTTCCCGCTCTTCTTCCCCGAAAAGCGGCCGTTCTTCCTCGAGAACGCGGGCGTCTTCTCCGCCGGCACGCCGCAGGCGGTCGACCTCTTCTTCACGCGCCGCATCGGCATCGACTCGCTCGGGCAGCCGCTGCCGATCCTCGGCGGCGGACGCCTCACCGGGCGCATCGGCGGGCTCACCGTCGGCGCGCTGCAGATGGTCACCGACGACCGCGACGGCGTCGACGGGAACTCGTTCACCGTGCTCCGCGCGCTGCGCGAGCTCTCCACGCGCTCGCGCGTGGGCGTGATGGCGGTGCAGCGGCTCCGGCTGGGCGACGCCGACGACCACAATCGCGTGTACGGCGTGGACGGCCGCGTGGGGATCGGGCAGGACTGGACGATCGACAGCTGGGCGGGCCTGAGCGAGACACCGGGCCGCGACGGCGACGCCGCCGCGTGGAGCGGCCGCGTCGCGTACGCCACGCGCGACTGGAACCACTCGGCGCGCGTGATGCGCGTGGGCGCGGACTTCAACCCCGAGGTCGGGTTCATGAACCGGCCCGCGGGCTACCGCTTCGACGAGCTCATGCTGATGCGGCTCGTGCGGCGCGCGCGGTGGTCGAAGGTCCGGCAGTGGAACCCGCACATCTCGCTGCGGCGCTACGTGGGGACCGACGGCTTCCTGCAGTCGGCGTGGGCCCACATCGACCTCACCGAGGTCGAGTTCAACTCGGGCGGGCGGTTCGGACCGGACCTCAACTGGTACCGGGAAGGCCTGCAGGCGCCGTTCGAGATCGCCCCGGGCGTGGTGCTGCAGCCCGGCGAGTATTCGTTCGCCACCCCCGGGCTCGACTGGGGCTCGGATCCGAGCGCGCCGGTCTCGTTCCTCCTGCGCTTCGAGACCGGGCAGTTCTGGTCGGGGACCAAGACGGGCGGCAACCTGTCGGTCACCGCGCGGAAGGGCGCGGTCTTCTCGTCGTCGCTGCAGCTCGACCGGCAGGACGTCGACCTCCCCGAGGGCGCGTTCGTGCGCGACCTGATCGGGGTGAAGCTCGCCTGGTTCTTCACGCCGCGCGTCTTCGTGCAGTCGCTCACGCAGTACAACAACCAGGCCGAGGTGTTCACGGCCAACGTGCGGTTCGCGTGGCTCCGCACGGCGAACACCGGGCTCTTCGTCGTCTTCAATGACGGCGAGAGCGCCGACAGCTTCACGCGCTGGCGCCTGCCGATCGCACGCTCGCTGACGGTCAAGTATTCGTATCAGGTGGGCGGCAGCGGCTGAGCGGCCCGGCCACCCCGGCGGCTGCCGCGGGACGGCGGGGCCGCCGGGCCGGCGTCAGCGCGGCAGCGGCGACGCGGGGAAGGCCACGTCGAAGAACGCCACCGGCTCGCCGCGCGGCACGAAGGTCGACTGAAGGACGCGGGCACCGTCGGGCGCGGTGACGCTCAGGAAGACCTCCACGCCCGTCGGGATGCCGCAGATCGCGTAGCGCCCCTCCACCGTCGTGCGCGCGCGCGCCTGACGCGCCTCGTCGATCTCGCGTGAGGCGCCCTTCTGGATCCTCGCCACCACCGACGCGCCGATCACCACGGACCCCGGCCGCGCCACCGAGCCGATCAGCACCGCCTCGTCCGGCCCGTTCCCGCACTCCTCCGCCGCCAGCTGTGCCAAGGTCCGCACCTGCACTCGGCGCGAGAGCGTGCGGGGCTCCTGGTCGAAGGTCGCCCGGAACCGCTCCGGCTCCACCCCGAACGCCGGGTAGTAGGGCGTGCTGACCTCCGCCACGTACTCGCCCCCCACCATGCCGGTGAAGCGGACCATCCCGCGCATGTCCGTCACCTCCTGCTCCGTCGACCCGGCGAAGGCGACCGCCACCCCAGGCACCGGCTCGAGGGCCGAGTCGCCACGCTGGACGACCTCGACCACGAGCGTCGAGGTGTTCCGCGTCCAGATCGGCGCGGACGTCGTCCCTTGCCGGACCGTGAGGAGGTCGCCGCCGGTGATGCGGATCCGCTGCGTGGTCGGGATCACGCCGCCGTCGGAACGCCAGGTGTTCACGGCGCTCGCCGCGAGGCGGACGGTGTCGGCGAGCGCCGTCCGCACCGGGATCGGCGCGCGGATCAGCCAGCGCGGGATCACCCACGCCCCGGTCGGGAGTTGCGCGAACTCGATCTCGCCGCCCGCGAGCGTGTCCTGCACCGTCTGCGGGAGGTTCACGTACGAGAACTCCACCGTGCGCAGCGCGCGCGTGGAAGCGTCGAACTGCAGCACGCCGCGGATCTCGGAGCGGCGGATGCTCGCGAGCGGCCAGAACTCGAGCGCGATCCGCCCCGCGGGCGTGCGCGCGGCCTCGCGCATGCGGAAGCAGTGCGTGCGCGTGAAGTACGGCGAGAGGAGCACGGCGAGGTCCGGCGCCGCGTAGCGGAGCCCGGAGTCGGTGGGCGTCACGTACCCGCGGGCCTCGAGCGTGTCGGCCGGGTAGCTCGTCCAGGGCTGGATCCCCTCGTGCCGCACCCGCCCGAACACCGATTCGAGCAGCAACGGCGGCGGACGCGTGTCGAGCTTGCGGCTGTGCAGCATCATCTCGAAGCGGTAGTCGAGGTCCCGGATCGTGATCTCCGCGGCGAGGATCGCGGTGCGCGCCTCCTGCCAGAGGATCGCCGTCGCGGCGCCGCTCCGTGAGCCATCCTCGCGGCACTGCGCCCGTTCCTCCGCGGTGACGGCCGGCAGGTTGACCGGGATCTGGTCGAGCGCGAGGCGCACCGTGGTGTCCGCTCGGAGCGTGAACGGGCTCCCGGTCGTCGCGGTGAAGCCGATGCGGAGCGTGCGGAGCCGGTAGCGCCCCGGTTCCGGGGCGTGCACGACGAATCGTCCGGTCGTGTCCGACAGGGAGCGCGCGCGCACCGTCTCCGCTTCGTCGAGAAGGAGGAGCACCACCCCGACGATCGGCACGTCATCGATGCTCCGGACCACGCGCCCGGAAATGGTCTGCGCGCGGAGCGCAGGGGCGGCGGCCCCCAGCAGCAGCAGCACCGCGTGCACCCGCGCAGCGGCCAGGGTGCGTGCCCACGCGAGCGGAACCGCACCTCCCGCTGCGCGCGCCGAGGCGCCGCGGCGCAAGAACGGCCCGGTCGTGGATCGGTGAGATGGTCGGTGCGAATCCAAGGGCGCGGTCCGAACGGGGGGGAGACGGTGCTCGTGACATTCTACCCGCACTCGGTCGCTTTCGTGTGCTCCCCTCGCCCCGCGGTTCGTCCCAGATCGGGACTGGATAATGCCTAGCATTCTTGTCGGGTTTCGAATAGCATTCGCGCACACTTGATGAGATTGGTTCTCATCCACCTCCACGCACTCTCCGTGCTCGCCAGTATCCGCCGCCTCCTGTTCTGGGCCCACCTCGTCGCAGGGCTCCTCGCGGGCTCTGTCATTCTCCTCATGTCGGTCACCGGCGTCCTCCTGGGCTTCGAGCGCCAGATGATCGCCGCGGTCGACGGCACGCCACGGATCGCCACGCCGGAGGCCCCACGGCTGCCGATCGACAGCGCCCTCACCCGCGCGGGGATCGCGGCTGGAGATGTGGCGAGCCTGCTCGTCCGCCGCGATCCCGCGATGCCGGTCACGGTGCGCTTCCATGAGCGCGGACGCGCCGCGCTGCTGCTCGATCCGACCCTCGGCACCGCGTCGGCGACTCCGGAGCCCGGTCGCGGCCAGCGCTTATTCTCCGCACTCCGGCGCTGGCATCGCTGGGTCGGTGCGGGGACCGGGGAGGTGCGCGCATCCATGAAGCGGATCACGGGTGCCGCGAACCTGGCGTTCCTCGGCCTGGTGCTCTCCGGCCTCTGGCTGTGGTGGCCGCGCCACTGGTCGTGGACGCGCTGGCGCGCCACCGCGGTGCCCTCGATCGGACGTCCCGGCAGGGCCCGAGACTTCAACTGGCACCACAGCCTCGGGTTCTGGAGCGCGATCCCGCTCGCGTTCGTCGTCGCGACGGCGGTGTTCATCTCGTACCAGTGGCCGGGGCGGTGGCTCGATCGCCTGCTCGGGTCGCCGGCGGAGCGCGCCGCGGCGACGGCACCGCGCGCCGAGGAGCGCGCCGCCGCGGTCGTCCCACGCACCGAGGCACCCGGTGCGGCCATCGCCGCGCGCACGGACGCTCGCGCGGACGCGACGGATACCCCGAGGGACGCCGCGGCGGCCGCGCCCGTGCCCACGGCCCCGATTGCCGCGCTCCTTGCCGCCGCCAGCGCCGCGCACCCCGCGTGGCAGCAGTTCACGCTCACGCTCCCCGCCGCGCCGCGCGAGCCCGCGCGCGTGGTGGTCGCCGAGGGGAACACCTACCGCCCGGACCTCCGCACGACGCTCGTGCTCGACCGCGAGACCGCCGCCGTGCGCGAGGCGATCGGCTACAGCGACCTCAGCGCGAGCCGCCGCATCCGCGCCTGGGTGCGCTTCGGGCACACTGGCGAGGTCTTCGGGATCCCTGGCCAGCTCCTTGCGATCTTCGTCTCGGCGGTGGGCGCCGTGCTGGTCTGGACGGGGTTCGCACTGAGCTGGCGGCGGTTCCGGAGCTGGCTACGCCGCGGCGCACCGGCGCGCGCACGGCACGGATCGGCAGCCGGCACGTCGGGTGAGCGCACCCGCGGCGCTGGCTCGGGTGGCCCGGGCATCGAGGGCGCCGTCACCGCTGGCGCCGACACCGCGGGAGCGGACACGGCTGGCGCCGTCCCGATGGCGTCGTAGACTACGAGGGAGCGCGGGACGGACCGCGCCCCGTCCTGGAGCCCCCGATGCGCCTGCCGCTCGCCCGTCTCGCGATCGCCGCCACCTGCCTGCTCGCCGCCAGCGTGTTCGTCGCCGCCGAGGCGGCGGCGCAGGCGCAGACGCAAACGGAGAAGAAGTCCGCGCCGCGCCGGCGGGGCGACCGCGCGCGGCTGACGGTCGCCGAGATCGCGGAAGGCGGGACCGCCATCGTCACCGCGCACGACGCGGTGCGCATGCTTCGTCCGTGGTGGCTGAACCCGCCGCCGGGCCGCATGTCCTCGAGCAACCTCGCCTCGACGACCAGCGCCGCGACCATGGTGGTCGTGTACATCGACGGATTGCGCCAGCCGGACGTCGAGAGCTCGCTGGTGACGATCAAGCGCGAGAAGCTCGTCGAGATGCGCTACTACGACCAGAACCGCGCCGTGCAGCACTTCGGTCCGGGACATGAGGCCGGCGTCATCGAGGTCACCACGACCGACAAGCGGAAGTAGGCGCGGACCTCCGCGGCGCGCGCGCGCCGCGCCCCGCGTCACTCCGCCCTCCGATGGTGCGCGCCGCCCTGCGTCCCTTGTACCGCGCCCTCCTCGGCGAGGGGGTGCGTGCCCGCTTGCGGCCATTCGCGTATCCCGCCGACACCCTCCTCCGCGCCGTGCTCTGGCGCGCGTGCGGCGGTGCGGTGTTCGCCGGCCCGTTCCGCGGCCTCCGGCTCGCGCCGCGCCCGTTCCTCCCGCACCTCCTCGGCTGCTACGAGCGTGAACTCCACCCGCAGCTCGATCGGCTCTGCAGCGTGCCGTGGCGCCGCGTCGTCAACGTCGGCGGCGGGAACGGGTTCTACGTCGCCGGGCTTGGCCGGCGCGTTCCGGGAGCGGACCTGGTCGTCTTCGAGCTCAGCGCGGAGGCGCGCGCGGTGATCGCGGCGACGCTGGCGCGCAACGGCCTCGCGGCGCGGACCACCCTCCACGGCGCGGCGACGCCCGAGAACCTCGAGGTGGCGCTCCACGATGCCGACCCCACGCTCGTCGTCATGGACGTGGAGGGGGCGGAGCTCGACCTCACGGATCCCGTGCGCGTGCCCTCGCTCGCGCGGACGACCATGCTGATCGAGACGCACGACGTGCTGCGCGCCGGTTGCCGCGACGCGATCGTCGCGCGCTATCGCGCGACGCACCGCATCTCGGAGATCCCGACCGAGCCGCGTACGCTCGCCGACTTCCCGTCCGAGCTCGCCCCCCGACTCAGGGCCTGGATGCCCGGGCGGGCGCTGGCGGCCGTGCAGGAGTGGCGCGGCGGGCCGCAGGTGTGGCTCGTGCTGGAACCCCGCTGATCGATCGCGCGACCCCACCACCACGGTCGGCGGCGTGCCGACCGCCTCCGTCGCGGTCGCGCACTGCGCCCGTCAGGATGCCGACCCCACGATGACCGGACGATGCCGTGGCAGCGACGGCGCCGAACGCCGGCGCGGGTGCGGGCGCCGTCGACAGGCGACCCGCGACCGCCATCATTTCCGCAGCCAGAGCACCACGCTGGGCGGCGTGCCGTCGCCCGAACACCCGCAGCCGCTCGTCAGGCTGAACCGGGAGCACACGGTCCGCGAGTCCTCGGTGTCGGCCGGGAAGAGCTCGACTCGTTCGACCTGGTCCGCGTAGAAGGCGCGCAGCCAGCCATCGGAGGGGCGCTCGGCGATCGGCGCCTTGCCGCCGGGCACGATCGAGTTCCCCGTGGCGCTGTTGGCACCGTTGGTGCTCCCGAGCCCGACCCCGAGCGGCTGCACCCCGTCGACGAGGAGGCAGTAGCTGCCCGAGGAGGCGAGGCCGAAGATGTGCGGCGCGGTCTGCTGCAGCACCAGGTCGAGCGGCGACCGGCCGTGGCGCGCGAGCTGGTCGCGGCCAAGGACGATCGTCGCGCTCCGCCGGCGCAACGACTCGCGCGAGGCCGCCTCGCGCTGCGCGAGCGCCGCGTTCTCGACGTCGCGCGCCGTGAGCGCCTCGCCCTCGGTGCCCAGCCGCAGCGTCACCGCGCGCTCCACGCCCTCCACCATCCGCACCGAGTACCGCACGAGCGGCAGGCCCACCTCACGCAGCTCGAGCAGGTAGTCGCCGGTCGGCAGGTCGGCGAACGAGAAGACGCCGTCCTGGTCGGTGGCGATCTCGCGCGCGAGCCCGACCACGTACACGCGCGTGTCGCGCCGGGGCCGGTCGTCCGGTCCGAGCACCACGCCGTAGAGCCGGTTGCGCAGCCGTTCCCGCACGACGACCTCGCCGAGTCGCTGCCCCTCGGGCTCGAGGCGGATCTCCACCGTGAGGGCGCTGTCGGCCGGGATGCGCACCTCCGCCCGCGCCTCGCGATACCCTTCGCGGCTCACCCGGAGCACGTACGCCCCCGCGAGCACGGAGTCGAACGCGAACCGGCCGTCGTCGGCGGTCGTCGCCTGATGGGCACTGCCCTCGAGCGCGGCCCGCGCGCCGGCGATGGGGATGCCGTCCGCATCCTTCACCGTGCCGAGCAGCTGGCCAACCTGCGCACGCATCGAGACCGGCGCGACGGCCAGGAGCGCGAGGGCGAGCGCGACCTTCGTGAGGCACGATCCCGCCGCGGCATCTGGGTGCCGCTCGCGGGGCAGGTACAGGGCATGCGGCATGCGCGGATCCTCATCCAACTGGTGGGGGCACGGTCCCGGGCTCACCCCTTCTTGAGCTCCTTCGCCCAGCTGTCCCGCAGCCCCACGATACGGTTGAACACGAGGCGCCCAGGCCGGCTGTCGACGACGTCGCTCATGAAGTACCCGGTGCGTTCGAACTGGTACCGGCTCCCCGCCGGATCGTTCCCGACGGTCGGTTCGACCTTGGCGTCAGGGATCACCACCAGCGACTCCGGGTTGAGCGCCGAGAGGAAGTCCTTCCCCTCCGGCACGTCGTCCGGGTCCGGCTGGCTGAAGAGCCGGTCGTAGAGCCGCACCTCGCAGGTGAGGGCGTGCGGCGCGCTCACCCAATGGATCGTGCCCTTCACCTTGCGGTCGGCGTCCGCGCCGCCGCTCCGCGTCTCGGGGTCGTAGGTGCAGCGGAGTTCCACGATCCGCCCCGCCGCATCCTTCACGACCTCCTCGCACCTGATGATGTAGCCGAAGCGCAGCCGCACCTCGTTCCCCGGCGAGAGGCGGAAGAACTTCTTCGCCGGGACCTCCATGAAGTCGTCGCGATCGATGTAGAGCTCCCGCGAGAACGGCACGGTCCGCGAGCCGGACTTCGGCACGTCGTGCGGGTAGTCCTGCGCCTCGAGCTGCTCGACCTGTCCCTCGGGGTAGTTGGTCAGCACCACCTTGAGCGGGTGCAGCACCGCGAGCCGTCGCGGGACCTCCATGTTGAGGTCGTCGCGCACGGCATGCTCGAAGCTCGCGATCTCGATCCGCGCGTCCTTTCGCGCCACGCCGATCGCCTCGGCGAAGGCGCGGATCGCCTCCGGCCGCACGCCGCGCCGCCGGAGGCCCGCGATCGTCGGCATGCGCGGGTCGTCCCACCCCTGGACATGCCCCTCGTTCACGAGGCGCAGCAGCTTCCGCTTGCTGAGCACCGTGTAGTCGAGCTCCAGCCGCGCGAACTCCACCTGCGTCGGCGGGTTCGCGAACCCGGCCTCGCGCACGAGCCAGTCGTAGATGTCGCGGTTGTCCTTGAACTCGAGCGTGCAGAGCGAGCGGGTGATCCCCTCGATCGCATCCGACAGTCCGTGCGCGAAGTCGTAGAGCGGGAAGATGTTCCAGCTCGTCCCGCGGCGGTAATGGTGCGCCCCGCGCCGGATCCGGAGCAGCAGCGGGTCGCGCATGATCATGTTCGGGTGCGCCATGTCGACCTTCGCCCGCAGCACCCGCGCACCGTCCTCGAACTCGCCGGCCTTCATGCGGCGGAGCAGGTCCAGGTTCTCCTCGGGCGAGCGGTCGCGCCAGGGCGACGGCGTGCCGGGCGAGGTCACGGTGCCGCGGTTGGTGCGGATCGTCTCCTCGTCCTGGTCGTCGACGTACGCCTTCCCGTGCCGCACGAGGTGCTCGGCGATCTCGTAGAGCCGCTCGAAGTAGTCGGAGGCGTAGAACTCGCCGTCCCACCGGAAGCCGAGCCACTCCACGTCGCGCTTGATCGCCTCGACGTACTGCATCTCCTCCGTGAAGGGATTCGTGTCGTCGAAGCGGAGGTTGCAGGTGCCGCCGAACTCGCGGGCGATGCCGAAGTTCAGGCAGATCGACTTGGCATGCCCCATGTGCAGGAAGCCGTTGGGCTCCGGCGGGAAGCGCGTGGCCGGCGCGCGACCGAAGCGTCCGGTCGCGACGTCCTCGGCGACCATCTCGCGGATGAAATCGCGGGCGCGGGGGGTGGCGTCGGGGGCGGGGGCGTGGTCGGACACGGGTCGGCGAACTGGAGTGGACGAGGGGCGCTCGAGGCAGGAATCTAAGGCCCGCTCCGTCCCCGGGCGCGGCGGATCGCCCGAGCCGCGGGGCGCGCCGTCAGGTCGGCCGCGTCTTCAAGCCGGCCGCGGGTTTCGGTAGACTTCGCGGACCGATGAGCACCGCCCCGCGCATCCTCGTCATCGCCGCCACCGCCCGCGAGCTCGCCCCGGCCGCCGGCTGGCGGACCCTCGAGTGCGGCGTCGGACCGGTGGAGGCCGCGGCGGCCGTCGCCGCCGCCATCACCGCCGACCGCCCCGCCGCGATCCTCCACGTGGGCATCGCCGGTGCGCGCCGTGCCCGCGGCCTCGCACTCGGCTCGCTGGTCATCGGCACCGAGGCCCACTACGACGACCTCGGCCTGCCGCCCAAGTGGGCACCGAACACGGTGGTCGCATCCCCGATGCTCATCGCCGCCGCCGCGCTCGCGCTCCCCGCGGCGCCGCAGCTCGCGATCTGCACGAGCGCCCGTGTCGGTGGGTCGGAGCACGGTGACGTCGAGGCCATGGAGGGGTTCGGCGTGCTCCGCGCCGCCGAGCGGGCCGGGGTGCCCGCGGTCGAGGTCCGCGCGATCTCGAACGAGATCGAGGAGGGCGACCGCCGCCGCTGGATGTTCGAGGCCGCGTTCGCCGCGATCACGCAGGCCACGCCGCGACTCGTCGCCGCGATCGCCGCAGCGCTCGAACGCGGTCCGGGCGCGCCCGTCGGCGCACCGCGCGCCGCGCGGGAGCCGTGACGTGCGCGAGCTCACCTTCGGGTACTCCCCCTGCCCCAATGACACCTTCGCCTTCCACGCCCTCGCGCACGGGCTCGTGGAGGCACCGTTCCGCGTGCGGCCCGTGCT
>CAZPJF010000060.1:0-13406 GCA_964586095.1 uncultured Gemmatimonas sp.
GGCGGGATGTCGAAGAGGTTGTTCGCGGTGCAGATGAAGAGCACCGACGACAGGTCGAACGGCAAGTTGAGGTAGTGGTCGGTGAAGGCGGCGTTCTGCGTCGGGTCGAGCACCTCGAGCATCGCCGCCGTCGGGTCGCCGCTCGGGCCCCCCGCCGTCATCTTGTCGATCTCGTCGATCATGAGGACCGGGTCGTTCGCCTGCACGCGCCGCATCGCCTGCAGCAGCAGCCCGGGGAGCGCTCCCACGTACGTGCGGCGGTGCCCGCGGATCTCCGCCTCGTCGCGCACGCCGCCCACGGAGATGCGGTAGAACGCGCGCCCGATGCTCGCGGCGATCGCCTCGCCGAGGGAGGTCTTGCCGGTGCCGGGCGGTCCGACGAAGCAGAGGATCGGGCCATGCGGGTCGCGGCCGCGGTCGCCGCGGAGCTGGCGCACCGCGAGGTACTCGAGGATGCGCTCCTTGGCCTCATGCAGCCCGTAGTGCCGGCCGTCGAGCGCGGCCTCGACCCGCTCGAGCGTGATCGTCCCTTCGCTCGAGCGCCGCTTCCACGGCAGCGTGAGCACCCACTCGAGGTAGTTCCGGAGCACCTGGTGCTCGCTCGACGCCGTGCTCAACGCACGCAGCCGCTCGATCTCCCGCCGCGCCTCCGCGGCCACGTGGTCCGGGAGCTCCGCCTCCTCCACGCGGCGCAGCAGCTCGACCGTCTCGCCCTCGCCGAGGTCCGCCTCGCCGAGCTCGGACTTGATCGCCTGCAGCTGCTGGCGCAGGAAGAACTCGCGATGGTGGCGGTCGATGCGCCGTTCCGTCTCCTGCCGCACCTCCTCGTGCACCTTGGACTTCGCGGCCTCGCGCTCCCACCGGTCGGCGAGGAACTCCAGGCGCTCGAGCACGTCGAGGCGCTGCACCACCTCGTCCTTCTCGGCCGGACGGAGCGCCCCCCGCGCCGCCGCGAGGTCCGCGAACCGCCCGGGGCGCGCGATCTCGCGGCGCAGCAGCGCGGGCAGCTCGGCCGGGAAGGTGCTGTCGAGCTCCACGCGCGCGTCGGCCGCGAGGGCGACGCGGTGCATGAGCAGCTTGGCCGCGGCGGGGTCGCGGACGACCTCCTCCACCGGTGCCACCCGGGCGATCGCAGAGCCCGCGATCTCGTCGCGCGCCGCGCTCACGGCGCGCGCGCGGCAGAGCCCGACCAGCGTGACCTGCGCCATGCCGCCCTCGCGCCGGCCACGGTCCGCCAGCTGCGCGACGACGCCGATCCGCCCCTCGGCGCGCAACGGCGCACCGTCGCGGTCCTCGGGGTCGAGCACGCAGATGACGAGCGCCCCCTCCTCGGGGTGCGCGGCGAGCAGGGCGAGGTTCTCGCCGCTGGCGACCTGCACCGCGATGCGACCGCCCGGGAAGACGATCGTGCTGCGCAGGGCGAGGAGCGGGAGGTCGGCTGGCAGGATCGGGGTCGGCGGTACGCTCACGGACGGTAATGTATTGCGCTTGCTTGCTTTCGCGCATCCGTCACCGGGATCCTCTGCGACATGCGGGGTGCGCCAGGAGCGCTGCGACCCGCGCGCGAGCAGGGCACGGGCAGGCGCTCGGGCAGGCGCTCGGGCTGGCGCACGGGTTGGCGCACGGGTTGGCGCACGGGTTGGCGCACGGGCGCCATCCGTGCGATCCAAGAGCCTTGGCCGAGGCTTCGGAAGTCGTTAGCTTTCAAGGCTCTATGTTCGCTGAACTCTCCGAGAAACTGGAAGCCACGTTCGCGCGGCTGCGCGGGCGCGGCGTCCTGACCGAAGCCGACATCAAGGATGGCCTGCGCGAGGTGCGCCGGGTCCTCCTCGAGGCGGACGTCAGCTTCCAGCTCACCCGCGAGTTCCTCGAGCGCGTCGAGAAGCGCGCCGTCGGCATCACCCAGCTCAAGTCGGTCTCGCCGGCGCAGCAGCTCGTGAAGGTCGTCTACGACGAGCTCACGATGATGCTCGGCGAGCGGCGCGAGGGGCTGAAGATGTCGACGCTGCCGCCCACCATCATCATGATGGTCGGGCTGCAGGGGTCGGGCAAGACGACCACCACCGCGAAGCTCGCCCGCAAGCTGAAGGGCGAGGGGAAGCCGACCCGGCTCGTCGCGGCGGACGTCTACCGCCCCGCCGCGATCGACCAGCTCGAGACCCTCGGCCGCGACCTGCAGGTGCCCGTCTTCGCCGACCGCACGACCACCGACGTCGTGCGCATCGCGCGGGCCGGCATCGAGCAGGCGAAGAAGGAGCGCGACCGCGTCGTCATCCTCGACACCGCCGGCCGCCTCCAGATCGACGAGGCGATGATGGACGAGCTGCGCCGCCTGAAGGACGTGGTGCAGCCCGACGAGATCCTGCTCGTGGCCGACGGCATGACCGGCCAGGACGCCGTGCGCATCGCGCAGGGCTTCAACGACGCCCTCGGCGTCACGGGCGTGATCCTCACCAAGATGGACGGCGATGCGCGCGGCGGTGCGGCGCTCAGCATCTACGGCGTCACGAAGAAGCCGATCAAGTACATCGGCGTGGGCGAGAAGACCGACGCGCTCGAGGAGTTCCACCCGGACCGCATGGCCGGCCGGATCCTCCAGCAGGGCGACGTCCTCACGCTGGTCGAGAAGGCGCAGGAGTCGTTCGACGCCGACGAAGCCAAGCGGATGGAGAAGAAGATCCGCAAGGAGGGCATGGACCTCCAGGACTTCCTCGGCGCGATGAAGCAGATGGAGAAGCTCGGCAGCATCCAGAACATCCTGAAGATGCTCCCGGGCGTGAACAGCAAGATGATGAAGCAGGCGCAGCAGGTGGACCCGAAGCGCATGCGGCACCTCGAGGCGATCGTGCTCTCGATGACGCCGCAGGAGCGGAAGGACCCCACCATCCTCAACGGGTCGCGCCGCGCGCGCGTCGCCAAGGGGAGCGGGCGGCCGGTGAGCGAGGTGAATCGGCTCCTCGAGCAGTTCCGCGAGATGCAGAAGATGATGAAGAAGGTCGCGGCCGGAGGCCGGCGGCCCTTCTAGCACGACCCTCGGTGCGCACCGGAGATGCCGGACCGCGCGAAGAGCCGAGGCGCAGCACCGAACCCGTTCCGAGGATCCACCGATGGCCGTTCGCATCCGTCTCCGCCGCCAGGGCCGCAAGAAGGCCCCCACGTACCGCATCATCGTCGCCGACGGCCGTTCGCCGCGCGACGGCAAGTTCATCGAGATCCTCGGGCAGTACGCGCCGCGGACCGGTGAGCAGGCGCTGCAGCTCAACGCCGAGCGCGCCAACTACTGGCTCGACAACGGCGCGCAGCCGTCCGACACCGTGCGCTCGCTCCTCCGCAAGGCGGGCGTGCTCAAGGCACGCCACGAGGCGCGCCTCGCGACCAAGCTCGCGTCCAAGGCCGTGCCGGTGAAGGAGTGAGGGTGGCGCTCCCCGACTGCGCGAGCGTCGCGCGGGTGCGCCGTCCGCACGGCGTGCGCGGGGAGCTGGCGGTGGAAGTGATGACCGACGAGCCGGACGCGATCCTCGCGCCCGGCTCGCGCGTCTTCCAGGGCACGCCGGACGGTGCCCTCTGGCTCGACCCCAAGACGCGGCAACCGCGCGCCCTGAACATCACCGCCCTCCGCCCGGTGAAGGACGGCTGGCTCCTCACCCTCGCCGAGGTCACGGACCGCACCGAGGCCGAGCGCTGGAACGGCCGGCACCTCCTGGTGCCGCTCGAGGAGCTCTCCGCTCCCGACGACGGCGAGGTCTTCGCCCACGAGCTCGTGGGGATGGCGCTCGTCGAGGCGGACTCGGGGGCGCCCGTCGGCGAGGTGCTCGAGTTCTACGACCTCCCGCAGGGACTCCTGCTGGAGTTCCGCACGCCCTCGGGCGCGCTCGCCTCGCTGCCGTTCGTCGATGAGTTCGTCGCCGAGGTCGACCGCGTCGGCCGGCGGATCCGCGTGCGGTTGCCGGACGGACTGCTCGACGCCTGATCCGCCGGGTCCGTGAGCTCACGCTCCCGCCGCCGCTCCGAACGGGTCGAAGCGCGGCACCCGCCTCCCGTCGATGTCCGTGAACCCGTACTCCGCTGCGAGGTCCGCGACGAAATGGATCCGCCCGGACTTCGCCAGCACCTTCGCGTCGCCGGCGAGCGCCGCGACCGCTCGGCCGATGTACTCAACGCTCTCGCTCAGGTCGTAGCGGAACTGCCGGCGCACCTCGTCCGAGGTCATCGAGCGCTCCACGCGCTCGGTCCGCATGAACCCCGGCATGAGCGTCACCACGGCGATGCGGTGCTTCCGCCCGTCGGCGGCCATCGCATGGTTGAGTCGGTTGATGGTCGTGTGGCTCAGGTCCCAGAGGAGCATCCCGGAGTAGTCGCCGTACGCGCGCCCCTCCAGCACGGCCTCCGGCGTCCCCTCGAGGAAGCCGTCCGTGACGCCGACGATGAGACCGCGGCGCCGCCGCGCCATGAGCCGGGCCGCGTGCAGCGCGTTCAGGTAGTAGGCGCGCGGGCCCCCGTCGATCATCCGCCGCCATTCGCTGGGTGAACGCTCCCAGAAGGGCGTTCCCCACCCGGCGAGCGCCTCGTCCGGGTTCGCCGTCCCGTCGGCGGCGCCCCACACGGCGTTCGCCAGCACATCGAGGCCCGGCTGCTCCGCCGCGACGCGCTCGAAGAGCGCCGCCACCTGGGACTCGTCGGTGCAGTCGGTCCGGACCGGGATGCCGACGCCCCCGCGCGCGGTGACAGCTTCGGCCGTCTCCTCGATCGTGCCCGGCGCGCCGTCGCTCGGCGGGGTGCCTCCGCGCGTGCTGCGACCGGCCACGTACACCGTCGCTCCGGCCTCGCCAAGCGCCAGCGCGATGCCGCGTCCGGCCCCGCGGCTCGCCCCAGCCACGACCGCCACCTTCCCGAGCAGCGGCGCGCCGGCCGCGCGGGACGCCCTCGCTCCCTTGGCTTCTTTCCCTCGCTTCGATGCCGCCATCGCTCCTCCCCGCTCCGACTGGTAGATTCTGAACGCCGATGAAGTTATTATCTAAACGTCCGTTAAGAAACTGTCAAGCATGAGCCCGCGCCCTCGCAAAGCCAGCGACGACCAGATCTTCGCGGCACTCGCCACCGTCATGGCGAGGGTGCCGGCTTCGGAACTCACCCTCGCGCAGGTGGGGGCGGAGGCCGGTGTCACCGCGAGCGCGGTCGTGCAGCGCTTCGGATCGAAGCAGGAACTCCTGCGGGCGCTCAATGCTCGCTTCGCGAATGGCGCGCGCGAGATGCTCGGCGGCCTCCGCGCGTCGGCGGCTTCGCCGCTGGGTGCGGTCCGGGACTACGCCGCCTGCTTCGCAGCCATGGTGGAGTCGCCGGCGACCGTGGCGCACCATCTGGGCTACCTGCAGATCGACCTCACCGACGCCGAGATGTTCACCCATCTCGGCGCGGCGTACCGCGATACGCGGGCCACCCTCGAGCAGTGGCTCGCCGAGGCGGTCCGCGCCGGCGAGCTGCGCGCCGACGCGGACGCCGCCGAGCTCGCCCGGGCGGTCCAGACCACCGTCAACGGGGCGATCCTCTCGGCGCCGTTCTTCCGGACGGGGGACGCCGCGGCGTGGCTCCGGTCGGAGGTCGATCTCGTGCTGCGGCCGTACCTCGCTCGGGGGCGCTAGTTTCCTCCCGTGCTCACGATCAACATCGTCTCGATCTTCCCTGACTTCTTCACCGGGCCGCTGGGGCTGTCGATCCCCAAGCGCGCGGCCGAGGCGGGGCTCGTCACCTACCGGTGCGTCGACCTCCGGAGCTTCGCGACGGACAAGCACAAGACGGTCGACGACGCGCCCTTCGGCGGCGGACCGGGGATGGTGATGAAGCCGCAACCGTTCTTCGACGCGGTGGAGTCGATCGGTGCGCGCGCCCCGATCGTCCTGCTCTCCCCGCGCGGCAAGGTCTTCGCGCACGCCGACGCCGAGCGCTTCGCGGCCGGCAGCGAGCTCACGTTGCTCTGCGGACACTACAAGGACGTGGACCAGCGGGTCGCCGACCACCTGGCCACGGAGGAGCTCTCCCTCGGTGACTTCGTCCTGAGCGGGGGGGAGCCCGCGGCCCTGGCGGTGGTCGACGCGGTGGTCCGGCTGCTGCCGGGGGCGATGAGTGACATCGAGAGCGCCCGTACGGACTCCTTCTATGAGAGGGGGCTCTCGGCGCCCAGCTACACGCGGCCCGCCGAGTACCGCGGCTTCCGGGTGCCGGAGGTCCTGCTGAGCGGGAACCATGCGGCGATCGAGCGCTGGCGCCGAGAGGAGGGGGAGCGTCTCACGCGGCTCCGGCCGGGGCCAGTTGCGCAAGGTCCGGTGCCTGAATAGCTTACGAGGCTCAACACGACACCCTCAACGGACCGCCACCCGGTCCGGAGCCGCATATGCATCCGTTCACGGAAACTCAGAAGGAATTTCTGAAGCAGGTGCCCGCTTTCCGCGCCGGCGACACGCTCCGCGTGAACGTCCGCGTCAAGGAAGGCGAGAAGGAGCGCCTCCAGGCCTTCGAGGGCGTGTGCATCGGCCGCAAGGGGACCGGCGTCTCGGCGACCTTCACGGTGCGCAAGATCTCGAACGGCGTTGGCGTCGAGCGCATCTTCCCGCTCCACAGCCCGATGCTCGCCGACATCAAGGTCGTGCGCCGTGGCCGCGTGCGCCGCGCGAAGCTCTTCTACCTCCGCGAGGTGACGGGCAAGGCGGCCCGCATCGCCGAGAAGAAGTCGCGCGTGCAGGTGCCGGCGACGGGCGAGGCGCAGGCGTAGCTCCTCGCGTGGCCGGCGGCTGGAGCGCGCTCGAGCGGTCGCTTCGCCAGGCTGGCGCCACGCACCTCGCGGGTGTCGATGAAGTCGGACGGGGCCCCTTGGCGGGCCCCGTCGTCGTTTGCGCCATCGTCATGCCGGGTGATCGCCGCGCCATCGCCGGCGTGACCGACTCGAAGCGGCTCTCGGCGGCCGAGCGCTCGCGGCTCGCTTCCCGCATCCGGTCCGAAGCGACCGCCCTGTCGCTGGCGGCGGCCTCGGTGCGCGAGATCGGTCACCACAACATCTACCAGGCGACCGCGCGCGCCATGGCCCGCGCGATCGCGGGGCTCCGGGTCCGCCCCGACGAGGTCCTGGTCGACGGCAAGCCGATCCGCACGCTCGGGGTCCCCCATCGGGCCGTGGTCGGCGGCGACGCGCGCTGCTACAGCATCGCGTGCGCGAGCATCATCGCGAAGGTCGTGCGCGACCGGTTGATGACGCGGCTCGCCGCGCGGTACCCGGCCTACGCGTGGGAGCGCAACGCGGGATACGGGACGCCGGCGCACCTCGAGGCGCTCGCGGCGCGCGGGCTCACGCCGCACCATCGGGTGGCGTTCTGCCGGACCGCGCTCGGCGGGCAGCTGGAGCTGTAGCGCGACCGCTCAGGGCGCGCGCAGCCAGACCGCGACGAACTGTGCCTGCGACCGGTCCCGGGAGTCCGCGGCGCGGACATTGCCCTCCGGGACGCCGCAGATGCCGCCACGTGGCCAGCGGAGTGCCAGGGTCCGCGTGAGGTCGGTGCCCGGCGGGTACACCTCCACGAACTCGACGTCGCCGGCGAGGATCGCGTCGACGGGGAAGTTCGGCCGCGGGACGCCGTTCACGAACACGCAGGAGCGCCGGCTGACCTGCACCCCCACGCGAGTGACGGATGCGGTGAGGGGGAGGGCATCGCCGAGCGAGACGGCGTCGGTGCGCTCGAGCTCCTCACGGCTCACGATCGCGGCCCGCGGCGTCGCGAACTTCAGCCGCTGGTCCAGGTCGCGCCACACCCAGTAGTCGCGCGGGGCCTGGGGGTTGGTGTCGAGCCCGACCTCGATCTCGAGGTAGCTCGCTTCCGGCACGTGCGTGCTGACGATCTGTGTCCGGTACCCGGCGCGCTCGACGCGCAGGAGCACGTCGCGCCCACCCGGCAGCGCGATGGCGAACTGGCCGAGCGAGTCACTGCCCACCGCGGCGTCCGAGCCGAGCACGCGGACCGAGGCGCCCGCCAAGGGATCGAGTCGCCGGGCATCGCCGACGATGCCGCGGACACCGGTCCACCTCGCGGCGACGAGGACGGGGTCGAGCGCCACCGCGGCCGGCGAGAGGTAGAAGTCCCGCCGCAGGCCGGCCGCCGGCATCGTCAGGGTCACGGCGAGCGGCCGGTGGCCGAGCCGGCGCACGGACACGGTCCAGACGCCGGCCTGCAGTCCGCCGAGGCGGAAGTCCCCATCGTCCTGCGCGTAGGCGAGGATGGTGCGCGTGCCCTGCGACGCCCGGAGTACGGCCCCACCCAAGGGGGCGCCCGCCTCGTCCACCACGCGGCCGCTCAGGATGCCGGGGCGCGTGGGCTGCGCGCCGATCGGCACCACGGCGGCACCGAGCAGGGCGAGCGAGACCAGCACGCGCAGCGAACGCGTCAGCGACATCAGCGACGACTCCGGCGGGGGGTGGGTTGCGGCCGGAACCTCGTCATGCCGGCCGCACGCCGCAACCCGTGCCGCTTGCTACCCGATGCCGTCGCCGAGGGTCCACCCCCCTGACGTCGCGCGCGCAGGCTCGCGAGCTTTCGGCACCCTCCCCACCCCTCCGCACCGTGCACGCCGAACTCGTCGCCAGCACCACCGACCCCATGTCGCAGGTCATCGTGGGCGTGCTGATTGTCGCGCTGTTCGTGGTGCTCGCCATCGAGGCCGCGCATCGCGTGCTGGTCGTCATGGGGGCGGTCGCGATCCTGTGGGCCGTGACGTACCTGACGCCCTTCAAGCTGCTCCCGCTCGAGTCCACCGCGGCGGCGCTCGACCTGAACGTCCTGCTCCTCCTGGCCGCGATGATGGCGCTGGTGGGCGTCCTGAAGGAGACGGGGGTCTTCGCGTGGGCGGTGGAACGGCTGCTCGAACGGTTCGGCCACGACCCCGCGCGCGCGATCGCGGTGCTCTGGTGGTTCACGGCCGTGGCGTCGGCGTTCGTCGACAACGTGACCACGGTGATCTTCGTGACGCCGATCGTCCTCGCGGCCACGGCCCGGCTCGGTGCGCCGCCGCTCCACGTGCTGCTCCCGACGATCATGGCGGCGAACATCGGCGGGACGGCGACGCTCATCGGCGACCCGCCGAACATCATGATCGGCTCAGGGGCGGGGCTCACGTTCATGGACTTCCTCGAGGAGCTCTCGATCCCCGTCCTCGTCATGATGTGCGGACTGCACTGGTGGGGCGTCAGGCGCCTGCGAGCCGCGATGGGCCGCTCGGCCGACGCGCCCGCCCGGGCGGACGAACCGGGGACCGGCCCGATGATCGTCGATCCGGGCCTCCTCAAGTGGCTGGGCTGGATCTGCCTCCTCGTGCTGGTGGGCTTCGTCTCGCATGGGGCCACCGGTATGCCGGCGGCCGTGCCGGCGGTGATCGGTGCGACGGTCGCGCTCATCGTCCAGGACGTGCGCTACGTGCGCGCCAACCGGCCCACGCACGAGGAGCGCCTGCACGGCATCCTGCACGTGCTCGAGAAGGAGATCGAGTGGCCCACGCTCACCTTCTTCGCCTTCCTGTTCATCCTCGTCGGAGCGGCCGTGTCGACCGGGCTCATCGCGACGCTGGCAGGCGGGCTGGAGCGCACGATCCTGCTCGGCCGCGACACGTTCGGGCTCGGCGAAGCGGGCACGCTGTTCCTCGCGGCCCTGCTGGTGCTCTGGGTCGCCGGGTTCCTCTCCGCGTTCATGGACAACATCCCCTTCGTGGCCGTGAGCATTCCGATCATCGCGGCGCTGATCGCGGCGCTCCCGGGGGATGGCCGCGTGCTCTGGTGGGCGCTCTCGCTCGGCGCCTGCCTCGGGGGGAACGGCACGCCCATCGGCGCCTCCGCGAACGTGACCACGCTCGGGCTGGCGGAGCGCGCGGGGATCCGCATCGGCTTCAAGGAGTTCATGGCCACCGGCATGCAGGTGATGGTGTTCACCCTCCTGGTGTCCACGGCATTCCTCGGCGGCTACGTGATGCTCGGCAGGCATCGCGTCGCGATGGCCGGCGGCGTCGTGCTCGCCCTCGGCGCGTTCGCGCTCTGGCTGTCGGGACGTTCGGCGACGCGGCGTCGGGCGTGAGCCGCGCTCGGGGCGTGAGGCGGACGGGGCGCGGGCCACTCGCGACCACGGGCGTCATCCCGGTGCCGGTACCGTCCGCGCTCCGGGTCGCCGTCGCGGTGGCCCTCCTGCTCGCGCCCTCTGCGGCTGCACTCCGCGCGCAGGATTCGGCGCTCGTCGCGCGTGATGCCGCGTGGAACGCCCTCCGCCTGCGCGGCGACGCGGCCGGGCTGGACACGCTGCTCGCGGCCGACTGGCTCCTCACGCACTCCGACGGCCGTACGCAGGACAAGCGCGACTACCTGGCTGAGCTCGCGCGCGGGAGTCGCGGCGGCCGCGTGAACACGGCGATCACCAACGAGGACGTCGTGACCCGGTTCTACGGCGAGACCGCCGTGGTCACCGGCGTCTCGGTGCAGTCCGGGACGGGGGCGGACGGCACGCCCTTCAGCGGGCGATTCCGCTTCACGCGGGTCTGGGTCCGGCGCGACGGGCGATGGCTCATGGTGAGCTCGCACTCATCGCGCCTCGCGGCGCCATAGCCGGCGCGCGCGGCGCCCGGCCCGTCGCGTGGAACCTCGCCAGGCGTCGCGGCGTAGTGCCACCGGCAGGCGCGGGCCCGGGAGGTCGGGTGCGCCTGGAGCACGCGCCCGACGGGCGCCACCGGAGATCATTCGATGCCTCGACCCGCTGCCCTCGCGTTCCCGCGCGCGGCCGCCATCATCTTGCTCGGCCTTGGCTCCGCCTGTGGTGGGGCCGACCCGGCCGCACCACCCGTGGAGCCGCTGCCGCCACTCGCGGCGGCGACTTGGCATGTGCATGAGGCGGAGGGACAGCCGCTCCCGGCGCTCGTGGCCCATGGCCTCGAGGACGGGGTGCTCGTGCAGGACTTCCTCGACTCCGCGACCGTGGACGTGCGGGCGGATGGCACCTGGGAGCGGCGGCTCTGGATCAGCCGATTCCGCGACCAGCAGTACCACGCTCCGGTGGGCGCGCTGGAAGCGGGGACGTGGCGCGCGACCACGACGGCGTACGAGTTCACCGCCCAGCCGAGCGGCCGGCGCTTCTCGCTGGCGTCCCTGACACCGGGCCAGCCGGTGACGTTCCCGCTGCGCGGCGCGGCCGAGGGGGGGATCCAGGCCACGCTCCGCACCGCGCCGCCCCCGCCGAGCCTTCCCGGGACGTTCGAGATCGCGGAAGTGCGTGGAGCGCCGGTGCCGGCCGTGATGTACGTGTTCAACGACTTCGAGGAGGCGGGTCGCGTCGTCAGCATCCACCTGGTGGTCGACTCGGCGCAGCTGACGTTGCGCAGCAACGGGTCGTACACGCACCTGATCCACTACTCGGAGTGGGAGGGCCCGAACCATGGGGCGCCGACGACGTTGCGGTTCCGGTTCTCCGCCTACGATCACGGGACCTGGACGCGCGGGCCGGGCGACCAGGTCCGGTTCGAGTCGGGCTTCCTGCAGAACCACCGGTTCGGCGGGAGCGCCGCGGCGCCCTCGCGTCTCGATCTCGCGCACGGCCTGTCGCACGGCGACCCGCCGGAGCCCGTGCGGTACGTGCGACGGTGACCTCGAGGGTCCGGGCCCGCCGCAGAACGGGGCGCTAAGTTTCGGGGTGTCCGACCCGGTAGCTCAGCTGGTAGAGCAACGGACTTTTAATCCGTAGGTCCTGGGTTCGAGCCCCAGCCGGGTCATCACCTCGTCCTCCAGGACCGGGCAGGCTAGGTTCCCTTCGTGTCCATGCGCACCGTCAGTTCACCCATGCGTCGCGTCGCGGCGATGCTCTCCGCGGTCGCGCTCCTCGCGCTGCCGGCGCGGGGGGTGATGGCGTGCGAGATGGCGGTGCCGCAGGTGCCGCCCGCGGCGGGGCCGCTCGAGCGGGGCACCGACGCATCGGCGGGAGCGCCCGCGCATGCCGCGCATGCGGCCCATGCCGCGCATGCGGCCCATGCCGACCATGGCGTCCGTGATGTAGCGGCGGCGACCGCGCCGGAGGGCCCGGCCCCCTCGCCGCACGCGCCGGGGGAGGGTGTTCCGGCCCCGCAGTGCGATCACCTGGTTGGCTGCGCGCCGATCGCGCTTGGCGCCCCGGTCATGCTGCACGCAGCGCTCGCGCTCGTCGCGGAGGCCGCGCCGCGAGGTGAGCCGGCGGGCGTGGCCGCGCCCCCGCGGACCCTCGAGCCGCCACCTCCGAAGGGCTGAGCCTCGCACGCGCCGCCGGCGCGTGTGCGCTCATCGACCGTGCGTCGCACGCCCCGCATCCGGCGGCGTGCCGCGCCCGGACCCACCCTTCCCACCCATGTCGACGGATCGTCGGGCGCTCCTCGCGTGCGCCCTCCTGGCGACCACGGCCACCACCGTGCGCGCCCAGACCGACTTCTACAACACCGACCGCGGCCGGCCGCTGACGATCGAGGACGCGATCGTGGTCGAGCGCCGCGCCTTCGAGCTGCAGGCCGCCCCGCTCACCGTGACGCGCGTGATGCGCGGCGTGACGCACTGGGGTGCGGCGCCGGAGCTCGCGTGGGGCTTCGCCGCCCGCACGCAGCTCGAACTGGCGCTCCCCATCGCCGTGGAGGACGACGGCACCCGGCCGCAGGCGCTGGTGGCGGCCGCGGGGCTCGAGGTGGAACTGCTGCACCAGCTGAACGCCGAGACCATGGGGCTCCCGGCGTTCGCGGTCGGGGCCGGCGTGCATCTGCCGGTGGGGCCGCTCGCGCCGTCGCGCGCGGTGCCGGTGCTGCGGGCGCTCGCCACGCGCACCCTCGGCTGGGGCCGCGTGCACGTGAACGGCGCGTACACGCCGGGGGAGGCGCTCCCCTCGGATGATCCCGGCGCCGCCGAGGCGAACCGTTGGCAGGCCGGCCTCGCGCTCGACCGCACCTTCCCGCTCCGCTCGTTGCTCGTGGGCGCCGAGGTGTTCGCGCAGGCGGGGCTGTTCGACACCGCCGAGACGGAGTGGCGGACGTCGGTGGGCTTCCGCAAGCAGGTGACGCCGCGGCTCGCGATGGACGCGGGCATGGGCCGGCGCCTCTCGGAAGGTGCCGCGACGTGGACGGTGACGCTCGGTGGCGCCTATGCCTTCGCGCCGCCGGGGATGCCCGGCTTCAACCGCGGAGGGCGCTGAGATGACTTCCATGCGGACGATCCTGCACACGACCGTGCTCGGCGTCGCGACGAGCGTCGTGGCGAGCCTCGCAGCGGTCGGTGCCCTGCCGCGCGCGGCGGCGGCGCAATGGTCCACCGTGTACGAGCAGTTCTACCTGCCGGCCGACCACAACTTCGTCTTCCGCACCTACTATCCCGCGGCCGACCGGCT
>CAZPJF010000061.1:0-13183 GCA_964586095.1 uncultured Gemmatimonas sp.
CCGCGTCTCCAGCACCGGCGCGGGCTGCGGCGCGCGCGCCTCGAGCCCGCCCGTCCGCCGGAGCAGTTCGAACGCCTGGTCCACCGTCGCGGTCCACGGCGTGTAGGTGCGGCTCCCGAGCGCGATGATCCCCACGCCATGCTCGGGCAGCCATTTCATGATCGAGCCGTAGCCGGGCAGCCCGCCGGTGTGCGACACCGCGTGCCGGAAGTCGCACGTCTGGTGGATGCGCAGCCCGTAGCCGTACCCGCCCGCGTTGAGCGCGATCGCCTCGCCGCCGGCGAACACGCTCGCGCCGAAGGCGCGCTGCACCTGCTGCATCTCGCGCACCGAGCTGCGCCGCACGGGGCCCGGCTCGGCGCCGTCGCGAGCGGGCCAGGCGTCCAGCAGGAAGGCGACCCAGCGCGAGAGGTCGGCCGGCGTGGTGAGCATCCCACCCATGACGCCGAAGGCGCCGTCGGGAAGCGGCGGTTCGAGCAGCCACTCGCCGTCCTGCACGCGGTACCCGTACGCGAGGCGCGCGGGGTCGACGTCGCCCGACTCGAGCGTGGTGTGGCGCATGCCGAGCGGGAGGAGGATCCGGTCGCGCAGGAAGCTCGCGTACGGGACGCCCGCGACGTTCGTGACGATCCGGCCGAGGATCGCGAAGCCGTAGTTGGAGTACTCGTACGCCGTGCCCGGCGGCGTGGAGAACGGGATGCCGCTGCGCAGCATGGCGCTGAACGCGGCCTCGGTGGCGTCGAGCTGCTGGTCGCCCCAGGGGTTGTCCTCGGGGAAACCGGCCGAGTGGGTGAGGAGGTGGCGCACGGTGATCCGCGGCGCATCGCTCGTCGCGTAGCGCAGCTGGCGCAGCTCAGGCACGTAGCGCTCGGCGGGTTCGTCCAGCGCCAGCTTCCCCTCGTCGCGGAGGAGGAGGATGGCGAGCGCGGCGAAGCTCTTGGACATGGACGCGATGCGGAACACGGTCGCGGTGTCCGCGCGCGCACCGGTGCGCAGGTCGCGGAGGCCGCCGGCGACCACATGCGCGAGCCGGCCGTCGACGATGATGCCGTAGGCGTAGCCGGGGACGCGGGCCTGCGTCGCGAACGCCGCCATGAGCGAGTCGATCGCCGGGAAGGCGCTGCGGAGCTTCGCGGCGCGATCCGGGTCGGCGAAGCGGGCGGGCGGCGCGACGGAGCTCAACGCGCCGCCCTGCGCGTGCAGCGCGGTGGCGACGGCGAGCGCGAGGACGGCGGTGCTCGCGATCCCGCATGCGCGCGCCGGCACCGGGCGACTCCAGGAAGTGGGCATCGCGCAATTCTGGCGTCGTCACCCGGCCGGCGCCAACGCCATTGCTTGTCGGCGCGTCCCGGCGGACATTCCAGCATGGGGAGCCCGGACTCGCGTCCCGTCGGCGGCGCGCGGCACGACAGGTTGCGCGCGGCGCCGAGAGACGCGCTGCACCGCGCGTGGCTGGGCGCGCGGCACTTCGCGTCGCGCGTCGCACTGCTGCTGCTCTCCGTGGCGGCCTGCGGTCCGCGCGAGTCCGCCACGCCCGACCGCGCATCGGCGTCGGGCTCGGCGGGGACCACGACGCCAGCGGCCGCCGGCGCCCTCGACTCCGCCGCGGACCTCGCCCGCGAGAGCGCGGCGGACGTCGCCGGGGACCGCGCGGCCGGCGGTGACCCGGGCATCGCCGCCGCCGATTCGGTGCTCGCCGCGTTCGCGCGACTGCGCGCTCTGGAGGACTCGCTCGCGCGCTCCCCTGCCGATCCGCGCGCGCCGGGCTGGCTCCTGCGGGCCGGCCGCATCGCGCGCGCGGAGTTGAACGTGATCGGCCGCGGCACGCCCGAGGAGCCGCTGCTGCGTGCGCGCCCGGACCTCTTCTACTACAACGAGGTCGGCGGCGACTACCTGTACGGCGGCGCGCACTTCGACACGCTCCTCGCGCGCTTCCCCGCGGATTCGCTCGCCGACGACGCCGCCTACGAGCGCTGGCTCCTCATCCTGGGCGGCGAGTGCGAGGGGTTCTTCACCTGCTACCTCGACGCGAACGTGCGCCGGGCGGCGGAGTTCCTCGAGGCCCGACCTGGCTCGCCGTTCTCGCTCCCGGTCACGGCGCAGGTCGACACCGCCGTGCGGTCGCTCCTGGCGGCCTTCGACGCGGGCGAACTCAGCTACGAACCGGCGGACTCGACCCACTTCGAGGCGTACATCCGGCGGTACGAGTCCGCGACCGCGCGGCTCTCGGGGGAGGCGGCGCGTGTCGCGCGCGGCACCATCACCGAGCTCCGCAAGCGCCGCCCCCGTGGTTCTCCGTAGGGGGCGTACGCGTCACACGCCCGGCGAACCGATCCGACGCATGCATCACTCCCAGGAGGCCTCTCGATGACCCGCGTCACCGGCCACAAGCCCGATCGCCCGATCTGGTTCGACCTCATGACCAGCGACGCCGCGGCGGCGCGTCGCTTCTATGGGGGCCTGCTCGGGTGGGAGTACGACATCAGCGGCCCCGAGTTCGGCGGCTACGCCATGGCGCGGCGCGGCGACGCGGTCGCTGCGGGCGTCGGGCAGCTGCGGCCGGAGGACCCGTTCCCGCCGGCATGGAGCGTGTACTTCGGCGTGACGGACGCCGACGCGGCCGTCGCGCGGATCGGCGCCCACGGCGGCACGACCCTCGTGGCGCCGACGGACGTCGGGCGCTTCGGACGGATGGCGATCTGCCAGGATCCCACCGGCGCGGTCTTCGGACTCTGGCAGCCGATCGAGCATCGCGGCGCTGCCCTGCTCAACGAGCCTGGCGGGATGGCGTGGAGCGAGGTCAACACCCGGGATGCGACCACGGCCGCGGCCTTCTACGGCGCGGTGTTCGGACTCCGCGACGACGTGATGGACATCCAGGGCAGCCCGTACCACATGCTCTCCACCGCCGAAGGGCCAGCCTGCGGCGTGATGCAGATGACCGCCGAGTGGGGCGACATGCCGCCGCACTGGATGGCGTACTTCGCGGTGGCGGATCTGGAGGAGGCGAAGCGCACGGTGCTCGCGTTGGGCGGGCGGGTCGCGCACGGGCCGTTCGACTCGCCCTACGGACGCATCATCGTGATCCTCGACCCGCAGGGGGCAGCGGTCTCGCTGATCCAGCTCGCGGAGGCCGCCGGCGGTTGAGGCCCGGGTCGGTCCCGGTTGGGGGTGAGCCTACCGATCGCGCCGGGCCATCGCGTCCTCCACCTCCTGCTGCGCCGCCGCCAGTCGCGCGGCATCCTCACCGATGCGGCGCGCGGACTCCACGAGCGTGGTGAGCGGCGCGAGGTCGCCGGCGCCCGCATGGAGCCTGAGGAGGTCGAGGCGCACCCCCTCGAGCGCTGCCACGCTCTCGGTGAGCTGCCGCCGTGCCGCGTCGCGCCGCGCGGCGAGCGGGTCGTGTCCGGCGGCCGCGGGCGCCATCGCGCCCAGCGCATCCAGTTCCGCGCGCGCCTCCGCGGCGCGGGCCTCGAGCGACTCGACCAGCGCCGGCAGTTCCGCGAGCTGCTCGCGGTACGCCAGGGGCAACGCGGCGAAGAGGTCGCCGAGCGCGGCGCCGAGGGCCGCCTCCGTGGCGCGGAACGCGTTGGCGTCGAGGGCGCGCGAGCGCTCCGGTGCGCCCAGCCGCTTCGCCAGCCAGGCCCCGAGGGGGCTCGCCCAGAGGCGATCGCGGAGCTGGGTGCGCCAGGTGCTGCGCAACCACTCGGGGATGAAGCGCACGCCGAGGGCGTTGCTCAGCGCGCCGAGCGCGAGGGTGGTGCCGAGCGGCACGAAGAGCGCCGGTGCGGTGAGTTCCGACTCGTGCACGACCCCCGACACCATGAGGATCGCGAGCGTGCCGAACCAGGTGCCGGCCGCCACCGTCGCCAGGCGCAGCACGCGATGGGCGGCCGGCTCGCGTTCCTGCGCCTCGAGCGCGTCCGATTCGGCACGCTCGCGCTGGCCCACCGCGAGCGCCTCGCGCAGGTCGGCGAGCGAGTAGCCGGCCTTGAACTGGCGGTACGCCTGGTTGAGGTGGAAGCCGAGGACCGGCAGGAGCGGCGCGGCCGCGAGGCCGGAGAGCACCGCGATGCTCTTCATTCCCATCGGGTACGGCCGGGTCAGCCAGACCAGCGTGTTGATGCCCGCCAGCGTCCCGAAGACGCCAGACCACGCGAGGTAGGGTGCGGCGAGCGGGTTCCGCGCAGCGAGCCACGCACGCAACGCCGGCGAGAGGGCGGGGCGCGTGTCCGGCAGCGGCGCGAGCGCGGCCGCGAGCGCCTCGCCGTCGTCGAACCGCTCGGCCGGGTCGCGGGCGAGGCAGCGGTCGATCGTGGCGCCGAGGGCGGGTGGAAGGCCCGGCGCGCGCGTGAGCACGCTCGGCGCGCGCTGCGTGGCCTGCGCCAGGACGAGCGCGGAGAGGTCGCCACCCTCGAACGGGAGGCGCCCGCTCACCGCGAGGTAGCCCACGACGCCGAGCGCATAGAGGTCGCTGCGCCCGTCGACGGCCTCGCCCACCGCCTGCTCCGGACTCATGAAGTGCTGCGTGCCGAGCACGCCGCCCGCCTCGCGCTCCTCGTCGACCGAGGCGGTCGCGATCCCGAAGTCGGTCACCAGCGCGCGGCCGGTGGCGGCCTCGAGGAGGATGTTGTCCGGCTTGACGTCGCGGTGCACGATGCCGCGGCCGTGCGCGTAGGCGAGCGCCCACGCGACCTCGCGCAGGATGCGCATCGCCTCGGCCGGGAGGAGCGGGCCGGTGCGCCGGAGGCGCTCGCCGAGCGTCTCGCCCTCCACGTAGCCCATGACGAAGAAGACGAAGCCGTCCGCCTCGCGCACGCGGTGGATGGGCACGATGTGCGGGTGCGAGAGCCCGGCGGCGAGACGCGCCTCGCGGAGGAAGCGCTCGCGGGCCGCGGGATCGGCGGCCCGCTCGGCGGGGAGGACCTTGATGGCGACATCGCGGTCGAGCTGGACATCGCGCGCGAGGTAGACGATGCCCATGCCGCCGCGTCCGAGCTCGCGCTGCAGGGAGTACTCGCCGGCGAGGGCGGACTGCAGGTCGAGGAAGTCGGGGGCGGGATGGGTCATGCGGCCAGGTCGTGGCGGGGGTCGGTCCGGGCGGATCGCGACCCCGTGCCGGGTGGTCGGGGCGCCCGCGGGGAATACGAACGCGTGGGGTGCGGGAGCGTCAAGAGTAAAGCACTTTGCAGTTCAAAGCAACAGGTCATCCGCGCGGGCCGGATCGCGGCGCCGGCCGACGTGGCGGGCGGTCGTGGCGAGCGCGGTCGGCGGGCGGTAGACTCGCAGGGGATCCATCGGAGCAGGCGTCGACCGGCGCTGGGGGGACGGGTCATGGCGGCGAGGAAGCCTTCGAAGGGAACGGCGAAGACGGCGGCGAAGGGCGGCGCGAAGAAGGCCGCGAAGAGCTCGCCGCCGCCGCGCGCCGGCGGCACGCGCATCTCGGTCTTCAACTCGGGCCTCGAGGTCTGGCTCTACGACGACGCGAACCTCGCGGCGATCCGCGCCATGGCGACCGCCGAGGATCCGGGGGCGGGCGGGATGCCGGGCGGGTTCGAGTCCGCCACGCGGCGCGGGCTCGTGGTGGGATACAGCCTCTACCAGGACGATGGCCTCGACATCGAGGTCCACGTCGGGACGCCGTTCTCCGCGACGGAACTCGAGGCGGGGCGGTGGCTCGCACCGCAGCACGCGCTGCTGCGGCTGCCCTCCGGCGCCCTGCGGATCGAGTCCAACGACGCGAGCCGCCTCGGTCCCGAGCCGCCCACCGACCAGGGGGTGACGGTCGCGGTGCCGCCCGGCGACTATCGTCTCACGCTCCTGCGCGTGGATCACGAGGCGCTCGATCGCGAGGGGATCGCCTGGACCGGGGCGCAGGAGTACGTCATCCTCACGCCCGGCGGCACGGCGCAGGACGCGGCGACCGACCTCCTGCCGTTCGAGCAGCATCGCGACCTCGCGTGGGTCGGGCGGCACACCCTCGGCGAGGGGCGCGCCGAGGTGCTCGTCTGGTTCAACGACTCGTGGGACACGTTCTTCGTGAACCTCGACGCCGCGGCGTGCGCGCGGCTGGGGCTCGCGCCGGGGCGCCACTTCCGCACGCGCGTCCCCGCGGCGGGCCTCACGATGGTCAGCGTGTTCGGCGAGTCATGGGAGCACGCGCGCCGTCTGCCGCCGCCGGCGAACGTCGCGCTCGACGAGTACGGCTATGCGGCGGTGATCACCCCGCAGGACTGGGCGCCGGCCGAGGCGCTCTTCTGCCGGCGCGAGAAGGCGGCGACGCGGGCGGAGGATGCGGTGCACAACACCTGGATCCCGGCGACGCTCGAGCTGCTCGACGCGGACGCGCATCCGCCCACGCAGCGTTCGCCCGAGGCCGGGCTCATCGACCTCGGCGCGCAGGACTTCTTCGAGCCTGGATTCCTCTCGATGGTGCTCGGCGACCTGCTGCCGGGCGTCGACGACCTCGACGACCTGCCGCTCGCCGACGCGATCGCGCGGCTCGACCGCGCGCTGGCGAAGCTCGGGCTAACGCCGCAGGGTGACATCGGCTGGACGCAGGCGGTGGGCGCGGAGGAGACGTCGTATGGTGCGCGGCTCTACACCGGCGGCGACGAGGGCTTCGCGGCGATCGTCGCGTCGGAGGCGGACTTCAACTTCGTCTTCGTGACCGAGCGCGCCGACGGGACGTGGGTCGCGACCGGCATCGTCGACGGGATCCAGCGACTCGCGTTCCGCCGCGACGCGCGCGGCATCCCGGTGCCGCACCCCACGGTGACCATCACCGAGGTGGATGAGACGCCGGCGCGGATCCGGGCGGCGCACCGCAAGGCGGTGGGGAAGGGGGCGGTGGCGGCGGCGCCCGAGGACCTCGTCTCCGCGGCGGGGGCACTCTCGCGGTTCCTCGCGACGGCCGCGACGGCGATGTAGTGCGCCGTCGGTCGCGGCTCAGGGCGTGAGCTTCGCGCGCAGTTCGGTGAAGAACCCCTGCACCGCGACGAGCGTCGTCGTCCCGGCCATGTCCTCCCAGCGGTTGTCGCGCACCATCAGGAACCGCTGGTCGTCGCGCGAGAGGGCGAAGCTGCCGCTGAAGAGCGCGCCCGCGCGGACGTCCGCGGGGACCTCGAACAGCACGCGCGGCGCGCTCGCCGAGAAGGACGGGCCCGGCTCGATGCGCACGACGTGCATGCGCCCCTTGGCCACGTAGAAGAGTTCGCGACCGCCGTGCGACCAGAGCGGCGCGCTGCCGCCTCCGCTCGAGACCTGCCACTTCCCCCCGTTCACGTCGGGGAACGGCCGGACGAACACCTCGTGCCCGCCCTGTTCGTCGGAGACGTACGCGATCCAGCGCCCGTCGGGGGAGAGTGCCGCGCCGCGCTCGTCGGCCGCGGTCGCCACCAGCCGGCGCGCGACGCTGTCCACGCCCGGCCGCACGGCGAGGAGGTCGCCGGGCGCGGAGGCGCCGGTGGTGCCGCTGCTGCCCCCGGTGCCGGCGTTGCCGAAGACGAGCCACCGACCGTCCCGGCTCCACGTCAGGTCGGTCGGCGCGTCCGCACCCCAGAGCAGCCGCGCGTCGCCGGTGCCGTCGGCGGCCTGCGCCCAGATCCTGAACGAGCCCGGCGATGGCGCCGCGCCGCCCGTGCGGCTCCCGCCGCCCGCGTCAGTCGACGCGGGGCGATCGGAGAGGAACGTGATCGCCCGCCCGTCCGGTCCCCACGCGGGCGTGCGGTCCACGCGGCCGTCGAGCGTAAGCCGCGACACCGGACCCGCGGGCAGCTGCTTGATCCAGATGTCGGTGCCGAGGTCGGTGAGCATCGAGAGGGCGATGCGGCGCCCGTCGGGGGAGAGCGCGAGTCCCCACTCGGTGCCGATCGACCCGTTGTCCTTGCCGCCCAGGTTCACCTGCCACGCGGAGTCGACCAGCTCGACGCGCCCGGACCGGTCGACCCAGACGAGGGCGGAGTTGGGCAGCGGCCCGGGCGCGAACTCCGAACGGCCCAGCACGTAGTAGGCGGTCCCGTCGTCGGACACCACGAAGCCCGGCGCCTGGATGCCGTCGAGCACGGGCACCGCGCGTCCCGCGGGCGCGAGCGCGGCGTCGTCCCAGGGCGCGGCCATGAGCGTGCCGCCGCTCGTGAGGTAGAGCACGTGCCCGGTGGGCACGTGCCAGGCGCCGATCGCATCGTCGAACACGGCGCGCACGGTGTCGCGCCGCGCGTCCCACACGTACACGCGGCTCGGCCGGCAGCTCACGGGCCCCACGCACTCCGTGCGATGCGCGGTGAAGAGCACGCCGCGGGAGTCCGGCAGCGGCGAGGGGAGCCACGGGTACCGCCCCTCGAGCATCGCGGGCGTCACGAGCTCCGTCGAGGTGACGTCGTCGGCGCGAAGCAGACGGAGCGAGTGGTCCGGGAAGTGGTAGAAGACGATCGAGCCGTCCTCCAGCCAGGCGCCGCGGTTGTACGTCGCGTCGACCGAGTCCACGAGCTTGAGCGACGCGCCGCCGGCCACCGGAATCCGTCGCAGCTGGCCGTTCGCGACGAACCCGATCCACGCGCCGTCGGGCGAGAAGAAGGGACCGGAGCCCCCTTCGGTGCCGGCGAGCGGCCGCGCCTCGACCTCGTCGCGCCGCTTGAGGTAGAGCTGGCCCGGTCCCGTGAGCGGACTGCGGAAGACCAGCGACGACCCGTCGGGGGCGAGCGCCACCTCGACGCCGAAGGTGATCCCGTCGAGCGTGCCGGCCGCGCCGAGCGTGGTGGGATGCCGAGCGACCGCGGTCGTGCGGTCCTCCTGCGTCCAGCGCCACGCCACCAGCGCGAGCGCGAGCAGGCTCGCCGCGAGCAGCGCGGGGATCGCGACGCCACGCGATGCCGGGGCGGGGGCGGCGCTGCGCGCGGTCACCACGGGCCCGCTGAACGCCGGGTCGCGCAGCGCGCCGGCGAACGACCGCGCGCTCTCGAACCGGTCCGCCGGCAGCGTCTCCAGGGCCATCGCCACGGCGGCGGCGACATGCCCCGGCACGGTCTTGCGCAGCTCGACGACCGGGCGCGGCACCTCCGAGAGGATCTTGGCGACGATCACCTGCGCCGAGGGGCCCGTGTGCGGCGGCTCGCCGGTGAGCATCTCGTAGAGCACGGCGCCGAGCGCGTAGACGTCCGAGCGGCTCGTGATGTTCGTGTCGGCCGTGGCCTGCTCGGGCGACATGTAGTGCGGCGTGCCGAGCGAGACGCCGGTGGCGGTCATGCGGCCGCCGGCCGCGGCGTTCACGGCGAGCGCGATCCCGAAGTCCGCGACGAGCGCGCGCCCGTCGCGGAGGAGGATGTTCTCGGGCTTGATGTCGCGGTGGATGACGCCCTGCGCATGCGCGTACTCGAGCGCGTCCGCGACCTCGATGGCGATGCGCACCGCCTCGTCGATGCCGAGCTGGTGCTCGCGCTCGAGCTTCTGCCGGAGCGTCTCGCCCTGCACGTACGGCATCACGTAGTACAGGAGCCCGGTGCCGTCGCCCGCCGGGCCCGGCGTGCTGCCGCTGTCGTAGAGCGGCAGGATGTGCGGGTGCTGGAGCCGCGCGGTGGTCTTGATCTCCTGCAGGAACCGGTCGGCCCCGAGGAGGAGCCAGAGCTCCTGCTTGAGCACCTTGAGCGCCACCTGCCGATCGTGCTTGAGGTCCTCGGCGAGGTACACCGTTGCCATGCCGCCCTCGCCGAGCCGACGCTCGATGCGATAGCGGCCGGCGAGCGCGGTGGAGAGGTGCGCGGTGAGGTCGGCCATGCGTCTCGCCTGTGGGCGTGCGATGCGACGCGCCCAGCGGTCCCGGCGCGGGCGGAAAGGTATGCCCCGTGCCGGAGGCAGTCCAGACAGCGCGCGGCGCGCCCGCGCCGCCGGCATCATTGCCCCGCGCCCGCAGCGCCCTAGCTTACGCGCCGGACGCGTCGCGCGCACCGCGCGACGCCTGCGGAGTGCCGATGCCCGGACGCCACCTCTCGCTCGCGACCCTGCGTCGCCACGCCATCGCCCGCAGCCTCTTCGCCCCCACGACGCTGCCCCGCGCCATCGCCCGCCTCGGCTTCGTGCAGGCCGACCCCATCCGCGCCCCCGCGCGTGCGCAGGACCTGATCCTGCGCCACCGCGTCGCGGGGTACGTCGCGGGGGACCTCGAGCGGCAGTACGCGCGGCTCGCGATCGAGGAGGAGTTCTTCGTCAACTACGGCTTCCTCCCGCGCGCGACGCAGGCACTGCTGCACCCGCGGCCGTGGCGGCGCTGGTGGACCGCCGCGCGACGGCGGCAGGCCGAGCCGGTGCTGGCCTTCGTGCGGGAGCGCGGCGTGGTGCATCCGCGCGAGGTGGACGAGGCGTTCGCCCACGGCCGCACGCGCAACTGGTTCGGGGGGTCGAGCAACGCGAGCACGCAGCTCCTCGACGCGATGCGTGACCAGGGGCTGCTCCGGGTGGCGCGCCGGGAGGGCGGGGTGCGTCTCTACGCCGAGCGCGCGCCGACCCCGCCGCCGGCCGACCCCGCCGCGGCGTTCGATGCCCTCTTCGACATCGCCGTCGCCAAGTACGCGCCGCTGCCGGCGCGGACGCTCGGCTGGTTCGCGAGCGCGCTCGTCATCGCCGCGCCGCAGTGGCGGGCGCAGCGGGCGGCCGCGCTGCGGCGCGTGCGCGCGCGGGTGGCGACCGCGCGCATCGACGGCGTGGACTGGTGCTGGCCCGCCGACGAACGCATCGCCGCCGCGGAACCGGAGGCGCGCGTGCGGCTGCTCGCGCCGTTCGATCCCGTGGTGTGGGACCGGCGCCGGTTCGAGCTGTTCTGGGGCTGGGCGTACCGCTTCGAGGCGTACGTTCCCGCGCCGAAGCGCGTGCGCGGGTACTACGCGTTGCCGCTGCTCTGGCGCGATGCGGTGATCGGGTGGGCCAACCTCGGCGTGCAGGAGGGCCGGATCGTGCCCGAGCTCGGGTACGTGACGGGGCGCGCGCCGCGCGAGCGGGCGTACGTGCGGGCGCTCGAGGAGGAGATGGAGGCGATGGGCCGGTTCCTCGGACGGGAGGCGGCCGCCCGTGCGCGCGGCGATCTTCCTCCCGAAGCGTCGTCCACCCCCGACTGAGGAGCAGCGCATGCGCCGGACCATCATGGGAGCGCTGCTGGGGCTGGCCGCGGTCGTCCTGATCGCCCTCGTGAGGCTCACCGCGCGGGAGCAGCCATCCGACGAGCCGGCCGACCGCGTCGACAGCGCGCCGCCGCCGGCGCCCGCTGCCACGCCGGCCCTCGCCGCGCCATCGGCCCCCGATGCGCCGCATGAGCCGGCGCGCGACACGACCCTCGTTCGCCTCGAACGCGAGTACACCGCCGCCGTCCAGGCGAAGGACATCGGCGCCCTCGTCGCGCTCGACCGCGAGGTGGCGGCCCTCGTGCGGCGGCTCACCGCAGCGCTCCGGCAGGCGGACGCGCGATCCGACGACGCGTCGCCGGCCTTCGAGGCGCGGAGCGACCTGCTCGGCGTGAGGCGAAGCGGCTTCGATGCAGGAGAAGGCGTGTACGACGGCCGCATCCTCCGCGCCGCCCACGTGCTCGATCCCCACTCGGCGTGGCGCGCCCACACGCTCTGGTCGCAGGTCTTCGCCGAGGACACGTACGGCCCGCCCGACCTCGCCGTGGTGCGGCAGTACCTCCGCGAGCTCCCGGACGGCCCCTTCGCCGGCGCCGCGGCGAGCGCTGCCGGCACGCTCTACCACGACCTGTTCATGACGTTGCGCGATACCACGGGCTCAGGGAGCCTGTGCGTGGGTCACCTGATCACGTCGGCGCCGCGTCCCCGGCAGATCGCGCTCGCGCGCGACAGCGCGCTCAAGTACCTCGACCTCGCGCTGCGGCGCGCGCCCGGCGGCGGTCCGCGCGAGGCCCGCCGACGCGTCGCCGAGGGCGAGGAGCCGGGGACGTGGTACCACTGTCCTGACTAGCCGGCGCGCCGCGGGCAGGGCGGCGGCGCCGAGCGCCGCCGGCGTCGTCACGCGGCCCCCGCGCCGGTCCCCCGCATGCGGTCCATCCGGCCGCGCGGCTGCCTGAATACTTAGCACTTGCGCTAAGTATTGTCGCCTGCTATCGTGCGCCTGCACGACGCCGGTGCTCCATCCAGCCCCCACGCCCCGATGCTCCGATCCGCCGCCGCCGACGATGTCTTCGAGGCCCTCGCCAGTCCCGTCCGCCGGAAGGTCCTCGAACAGCTCGCGGACGGCCCCGCCACGGTGAGCGAACTGGCGCGGCCGTTCGCCCTCGCGCTCCCGTCGTTCGTCCGCCATCTCTCGGTCCTCGAACGCAGCCGCCTCGTGCGCTCGCGCAAGCGCGGACGGGTGCGGACCTACGAGATCGCGCCCGAGCGATTCCGGATCGCCGAGGACTGGCTCAGCGCGCGGCGGCGCACGTGGGAGGCCCGGTTGGACCGCTTCGACCAGTACGTCACGCGACTCCAGCAGGAGGGACGAGGATCATGAGCAGGCACTTCGCGATCGACCCCGACCGGGACTTCGTCATCGAACGCTTCCTCGACGCCCCCGTCGCCCTCGCGTGGGAGGCGCTCACGCGGCCGGAACACCTGCGGGAGTGGTACATGCCCAAGCCGTGGGGCAGCGTCGCCGCCTGCGAGATGGAGCTGCGGCCCGGTGGCATCTTCTCGATCGACATCCGCACCGCGGACGGCCAGGAGTTCCCCAACCTCGGCTGCTTCCTCGACGTGGTGCCGCAGCAGCGGCTCGCGTGGACGTCGATGCTCTTCCCCGGCTATCGGCCCGCGGTCTTCGACGACATCCCGATCACCGCGATCGTCACGATGTCGGCCGAGCGGGGCGGCACGCGCTACGCGTTCACGGCGCTGCACCGGAGCGCGGCGGACTTCGAGCACAACAAGGCGTCCGGCTGGCAGCAGGGGACGACGATCGCCGTCGACCAGTACGTGGCGCACGTACTCTCGCTGCGGTAGGACGCGCCGGCGCGCGGCCGACGCGCGGCCGGCGCCGCGCTCAGCGTGCGATGACGATGGGCGCGACGACCGCGGTGGCCACGAGCCTGCACGGCGCACCGAGCGCCAGGAGCCGCGCCTCGAACGCCTCGCGGGCCTCCTGGCTGACGAAGCCGTACTCGAGCCGGTTCTCCGTCTCGTCGATGTGGCTCATGACGATGCCGGAGGGT
>CAZPJF010000062.1:0-13155 GCA_964586095.1 uncultured Gemmatimonas sp.
CGAGGCCCTTGGCGCGGTGGTCGCCCTCGAAGGGGTAGTCCATCGAGGCGAAGACCGTCCCGCGCGTGTCGCCGATGAGCGCGGCGGCGCCCTTGCCCCGCTCGTGTCCGCCGAGGACGAGGACGAGCGGGCGGCGCACCGCCGGCGCGTCGAGCGGGGCCCGGATCGCGAGCGAGACGCGCAGTCCCGTCGTCGAGGTGAGCTCGACCTCCTCCTCCTGCGCGAGGCTGTCGCGCCGCACGGGGCCGGAGGTCGCGGTCGCGATCGGGCCGGTGCGCGCGGCGAACACCGGCTCCGGGTCGCGCAGCAGCCACGCCGCCGCCGCCGCTCCCAGCGCGACGACGCCCGCAGCACCCCAGAGGGCGATGCGGGCGATCCGTCCGACGCGCGTGCTCGCCGCCACCCTACTCCACGATCAGCGTGTACCCGCCGAACTCGTCCTCGTAGTACGTGTTGGCGAGGACGTAGAACGTGCCGGCGGGGAAGCCGAACGTGATGCGCGAGTCCGTGCCCCCGGCGCCATCGTCGTTCGCGACGACCTGATTCCCCGCGGCGTCGCGGACGACGAGGTACGAGTCCACGTCGTCGCTCAGCATGTCGATGGTGAGCACCGCCGGCGCGTCGAGCACCAGCCGCCACCGGTCGGCGTACGACCCGTCGGTGAGCCGGCAGGACTCCCGCGTCAGCACCCCCGTCACGGTGTCGCCCGCCGAGAGGTTGCCCACGGTGGTGTTGCACGCCAACGACTCGCCCGGCGGCTCGGTGGGCGAGTCGCCACAGGCGGCGAGGCTGGCCGCGACGAGGAGCGCGGTGAGCGAACGGAGCGGGGCGCGCATCGGGGTGGAGGGCAGGGCACGCATCAGGGCGCACTCGGATGGAGGTCGCCTGACGATACCCCGCGCCCCGCTCCCGGGTTCATCCGCCGCGGCTCAGGGCTTCTTGAGCGCCTTCACCTCGGCCGGCGGCTCGATCGCTCCCTGCGGCTGCGGACCGAACTCCACCGCCTCGGTGGTGAGGATCTGCTGCATCCCCATCACGTTCACCACCGCCTTGCGGGCCGTCACGATGCCGTTGTCGGCGCGGAAGTCGCTGAAGCGCGTCACTGCCTCGAGCTCCCCCTGCGGCGACGCCTGCTTGCCCACCGACTCGATCACGTGGCCGGTCGTGAGCGAGTAGCAGTCGGTCGTCACGCGCGACGACTTCCAGGTGTGCTTCACCTTCACGCACTTCTCGCCGTCCACCTCCCCCTCGCCCACCACTTCGCTGCTCGCGAAGAGCCGCGCCGGGCGCGTGAAGGCGTCCATGTCCGCGCCGTCGAGCATCGTCGCGGCCTCGAGGCCGCCCATCAGGCGCGGGCCCTGCATCGGGTCGGAAGCCCAGGCCACCGCCCCGTCGTAGCCCTGCTTCATCTCGCCCAGGCCGGGCAGGGTGATCGTCACGAACGACTGGTTGGGCCGGCGCTGGATGCCGACGAGCGACGCCTTCATGCCCATCGCGGGCATCTCCATGGTGGCCGTCATCTTCATGCCCTCGATCGACGCGAGCTTCCCTTCGGGGTCGACGGCCTTGGCATGACGGGCGAGGATCGCCTCCACGGACGGCTGCGCCGTGAGCGGGGCGGCGGCGAGCGCGAGGAGCGCGAGGGGGAGCAGCGAGCGGTTGCGAACGGCGGGCACGAGACCTCCAGGGGTCGGGCGCTGGGGTGAGAGGCGGCGCGCGAGGCGCGCGCCGCCGGGGAGCGGGACGAACCGGGTCATCGGATGGTGCCTTCGCGCACGGCGGTGCGCAGCCAGGCGTGCGCCGCCCCGAGCGCGGCGTCCTGCCCGCGCCGGAGCTCCGACGCGCGCAGCGGGGCGGAAACGTCGGGCGCCACGCCCGCGCCTTCCACGCGCCGCCCCGCGGCGTCGCTGTGGTCGGCGATCACGTGCATCAGGACGTCGCCGCTGGGGAGCCGTCCCATCGCGGCGGGGAGCGCCTGGCCCGCGCTGCGCGTGCCGAACACCCGCGCACGCCCGAGCGCCTGCATGCCGCTCGCGAAGAACTCGGTGGTGCTCGCCGAGAACTCGTCGACGAGGATCGCCACCGGGCCGGCGAACGGCGTGACCCGCGCGCCGCCGGGGCCGACGCGCCGCGGGTTCGCCGCGAAGCGAATCGTCCCCGAGCGCGTGCGGAGCTCGCCGAGCGAGACCACCGAATCGACGAAGTGGCCCGAGACGCCGGCGATCATGCCGATCACGCCGCCGGGATTGCCGCGGAGGTCGAGGATCATGGCGTCGGCGTCGCGCGCCGCGAAGAGCAGCGAATCGAGGCTCGGCGACAGCGCCGGGAACCAGGCGCTCCATCGCACGCGCGCCACGACCACCGGCGCGGCCCCGCGCGCGCGCAGCGTGTCGCGCGTGCCCTCGGCATGCACCACGAGCGGCGGGAGGTTGCCGAACCGCGTCGACCGGCCGGTCATGGGGATCCGCGCCAGCGCGTGCGGACGCGGACCGCCGCGGCCGCCAAGCGTGCGCACGCGGAGCGTGTCGCCGGTGCGGCCGCCCAGGCGGGCCTTCACGACCGTCGCCAGTAGGCGCTCGACGCCCGCGGAGTCGGTCGCGCCGCCCTCGCGCAGCACGCCCCGCAGGCGCGCGACCGGGACGGTATCGAGGTGCGTCACCTCGTCGCCGGCGCGGATGCCCGCGCGGGCCGCGGGACTCCCGGCCTCCACGCGGGAGACGAGGATCCGTCCCTCCACCGGCCGCACATCCAACCCGGCCGTCCCGGGACCCGCGCGCTCGGCGGCCATCGCCACGGTCCCGCCGGCGCGCGCTTCGCGCGCCTCCCGCGCACCGGCCGCCTCGCCGGTCGCGTCGCCGGCCGCCGGCGCCGCGGCGGGCAGCGGCGCGGCCGACTCCGGGATGAGCACGAAATGGGAGAGCGCCGGGACCGCGATCAGCGCGCGGATCGCCGCGCGCACGTCGTCGACGCTCGCCTCAGGGCCGAGCGTCGCGCGGAGCGAGTCGTGCGCGGCACGCCAGCGGGTGGCCAGGAAGGTCGTGTCCCAGAAGGTGCGCGTGATCGACGCCCACGCCGAGTCGTAGCTCGCCAGGGGACGGCGCGAGGCGCCGTCGGGCGGCGTGCGATCCTGCGCGCCGAGCGCCCCGGCACCGGCGACCAGCCCCGCGAGGACGAACGCCGCGCGCGAGGCGAGCTCACGCATGGGTGGCCACCTCCGCCGCCCGCGCGTCGGGCTCCTCGGCGCGGTCCGGCTCGCGCCACGAGAGCAGCGCCGCCGGGAGCGTGGTGCAGAGCAGGAAGAGCCCCCACAGCACGTCGTTCCACTCCGCGTAGCTGTCCGGCACCCACCAGAAGCCGAGGTCATGGCCGAGCGCGAGCCAGATGCAGCCGAGCACCGCGATGCCGCTCACGAGGCGGTACGCGTCGACGTACGCCGCGTTGCGCTGCGCGAGCTGCCGCTCGTCGAGCCGCTCGTCGATGTCGTCGGCGATGCGCTTGCCGATGCGGCCCACGCGCTCGATCGCGAGGAACCAGAGGATCAGCACCGTGAGCACGAGGTGCGCGAGGCCATACCAGGTGGAGTCCGCCGCGAGGGCGTGCAGCAGGAGCGTGCCGAGCGGGTAGGACGCGAAGAGCAGCACCACGTCGCGCCGCCGGACCGATCGTGGAGGGAGCGGAGCCATCAGGAGCGCGCCTCGTCCGTGAGGGGGGATGTCGCGGTGCGACCGTACATCAGTGTCGAGAGCGGCTGGAACGGGGTCCGCGAGAAGACCGCCTCGATGGGCACCTCGAAGAGGTCACTGATCCGGAAGGCGAGCTCGAGCGAGGGATTGTACTCCCCACGCTCGAGATAGCCGATGGTCTGGTAGTTCACCTGCAGCGCGGCCGCGAGGTCCTGGCGCGACATCCCCCGCTCCGCGCGCAGTACGGCGAGGCGGTTATATAGGATGACGGTCTCCGGGCGTCCCCGCTCAACAGCTTTCATGGCCACTAGGGTAGTATTCATACAACAGAACATCAATAGGACCGGACGAACCCGAGTGTAACGGACGTGCGAAGATCGGGTCACCGACGGTCGGGGGCGCGCCCCACCCGGCGACTACATTTCCCGCGTGCCACACACCACCATCGCCCCCGACGAGGCGCGCCGGATCCTCCCCGAGCTCGCCGCCTCGCTCAATCCGAACGTCTGGGTCCATCGCTTCGCGGACCGCGACCGCGGCTGGACCCTCTCCATCGCCACCCATGCGCCGCCGGGCTCCGGGAAGCTGTCGCTCGGCGGGTTCCGCATCGCCCCCGTCGAGCGCACCAGCGCACCCGGCTTCACCACCGACCGCGAGGCGATCGCGCTGGCGATCGGGATGGAGGAGAAGGTCCATTGGTCGCGAGTGATCGGCGTGGGCGGTCCCCTCGCGCAGCGCGACCTCTCGCGCATCGTGGGCGGCAAGTGCGTGCTCGCGCCCACGCCGGACGCCCGCGTGGGCCAGCCGCACGACGCGGCGCTGCTCGACTTCGCCATCGCCGCCTTCCAGGAGGTCGAGCGTGCGCATGGGTTCCGCCTCACCACGGGCCAGGACCTCGGTCACGGCCTCATGCACGACGGGCGCACCCAGTCGCTGGCGTACCTGAACGCGCGATACAAGGGGAGCGTGGTCGCCGACACGTCGATCCCCACCGGCGAGGGGAACTACCGCCTTCTCGACGGGATGCTCCGCGCGGCGGGGCGTCCGCTCGAGCGCGCGACCGTCGCGCTCATCGGGTGCGGGCACATCGGGATGCACATGGTGGGGCGGCTCCGCGAGCGCGGCGCGACGATCCTCGCGTGCGAATCGCGCGCGGAGCGGCGGGCCGAGCTCGAGGCGATGGGGATCCGGACCTGGGAGCCGGTGGGGAAGCTCGCCATGCTGCGCGAGCCGATCGACGCGCTGGTGGTGAACGCGGCCGGCGGCACGCTCGACCGCGTCACGGTGGAGGGGTGCGTCGCGAACCCGCGGCTCGCGGTCGTCTGCGGGAGCGAGAACCTCGCGATGCCCGATCCCTCGGTGCAGCCGCTGCTGCAGGAGGCGCACCAGTCGTACGCTCCCACCGAGCTCGGCGGCATGATGGGCTACCTGACGGCGGTCGAGGAGTACCTCGCGCACGAGGCCGGGGTGCCGTTCGACGTGGCGACGCTCATCGCCGCCGCGGGCAAGCTGGAGGAGGCGGGGTTCCGCGCGACCGAGCGGCAGCGGGCCGGCGGGTTCCGGGAGTCGTTCGAGGACGCGGTGACCGCGCTCTACGCCAGGCCCTGACCAGTCGAGCGCCGGCGTGCAGGCGGCCCGGCCGTGGTCCGCGGCGAGTCAGCGCGTCCGGAACCGCTCCAGCGCCGCGCGCGTGAAGTCGGAGAGCACCATCCGCCCGCTCATCGCGGCGCGGGCGCTCATGCGCTCGCCCCAGTCCTCCGTCCCGGCCCAGAAGACCCGCTTCATCTCGCGCATCGCCTCGGGGTTGCTCGCCGCCAGGCGGCGCGCGTGCTGGTCGACCGCGGCATCGAGCGCCGCCGCGTCGTCCACGAGCACCGCGTAGAGCCCGTGCCGTTCGCACCACTCGGCGTCGTGCCAGTCGGCGTGCACGCCGAGGTTCATGAACGGCGCGAGGCCCAGCTTGCGCTCGAGCACGACGCCGACCACGAACGGACCGATCCCCACCTGCAGCTCGCTGAGCTTGGCCTGCGCCGAGCGCACGGCGATGGCGTAGTCGCTCGCGGCGATCACGCCGAGGGCGCCGCCCGCTGCGCGCCCCTGCACGCGCGTGAGCACGAACTTGGGGGCGCGGATCATGGCCAGGATCACGCGCGAGAAGCCGGAGAAGAACTCCCGGCCCTGTTCGGGCGTCGCGACCGCGCTGAACTCGTCGAACGACGCCCCGGCGCAGAAGGCGGCGCCGCCGGCCGACCGGAGGACGATGACCCGCGCCGCGGGGTCGTCGCCCACGCGGGTGATCGCCGCCGCGAGCTCGTTCAGGAGCTTCGCCGGGAGGGAGTTCCCCTTGGGGTGCGCGAACTCGACCGTTCCGATCCCGTCGGCGACGGCGGTGGTGACCCTGCCGTCGGGAACGACGGGGGCGCCCTTGGTGGTTGCAGTCATGGGACAAATATAGATTGCAGCCATGAGCCAGACGTCGACGCCCAGCGAGGACCCGGCCCTCCTCGCCGCCTTCGAGGCGCGCATCGCGGCCGGGGAGTCCATCGAGCCCAAGGACTGGATGCCGGAGCGCTTTCGCAAGCAGCTCACGCGCATGATGTCCCAGCACGCGCATTCCGAGGTCGTGGGGATGCTCCCCGAGGGCAACTGGATCACGCGGGCGCCGTCGCTCCGCCGCAAGATGAGCCTCATCGCCAAGGTGCAGGACGAGGCCGGGCACGGGCTCTACATCTACTGCGGCACCGAGACGCTCGGGGTCGACCGGTTCGACCTGTACGACCAGCTGCTCGACGGGACCGCCAAGTACTCGAGCATCTTCAACTACCCTACGCTCTCCTGGGCCGACATGGGCGTGATCGGCTGGCTCGTGGACGGGGCGGCGATCGTGAACCAGACGGTGCTCGCCAAGACCTCGTACGGGCCGTACGCGCGCGCGATGGTGCGGATCTGCAAGGAGGAGAACTTCCACAAGCGGCAGGGCTACGAGATCTGCGCGACGCTCGCCGCCGGCACGCCGGCGCAGAAGGCCATGCTGCAGGACGCGGTGAACCGCTTCTGGTGGCCGGCCCTCATGATGTTCGGCCCGTCGGACAAGGACTCGCCGAACTCCGCCGAGCTCCTGCGCTGGCGCGTGAAGCGCCGGACGAACGACGAGCTCCGCCAGCGCTTCGTGAACCTCACGGTGCCGCAGGCGCAGGCGATCGGCATCACGCTGCCGGACCCCGACCTCCGCTACGACGAGGCGACGAAGAACTGGGAGTTCGGCGAGATCGACTGGGCGGAGTTCTTCGAGGTGATCAAGGGGAACGGGCCCTGCAACCGCGAGCGGCTCGAGGCGCGCAACCGGGCGCACGACGAGGGCCGGTGGGTGCGCGAGGCGGCGAGTGCGCATGCCGCGAAGCACGCGCGGCGCGCCACGGAGGCCGCGTGAGCACGGCGCGCGTCAGCGTGGGGGACGCGTCCGCCCAGGCGGCGGGCGCCGACAGCCACTGGCCTCTCTGGGAGGTCTTCACGCAGGGCACCCAGGGCGAGCCGTTCGAGCACGCCGGCTCGGTGCACGCCACCGACGCCGAGCACGCGCTGCAGAACGCCCGGGACGTCTACACGCGGCGCGGCGAGGCCGTGAACCTCTGGGTGGTCCCGAGCGTCGCCATCACCGCCTCGGCGCCCGGGGACGCGGGGCCGTTCTTCGATCCCGGCAACGACAAGGCCTACCGGCATCCGCAGTTCTACAAGGTGCCGCGCGGCGTGAAGGTCTTTTGAGCGCGCACGACGACGAGGACCTCGGCATCGCCAAGGGCGACGCGACGGCCGGGTCGCGGCCCGTGGCGGGGTCGCGCGGGCCGGCGCTCGGCGCTCCGCTCTTCGAGTACCTCCAGCGCCTCGGCGACGACCGCCTCATCCTCGGGCACCGGCTCAGCGAGCTCACGGGCCATGGGCCGATCCTCGAGGAGGACATCGCCACCGCCAACATCGCGCTCGACCTCATCGGGCAGGCGGCCAGCCTCCTGCGCCTCGCAGGCCAGGTCGAGGGGCGCGGGCGCGACGAGGACGCCCTCGCCTACTTCCGCGACGGCGTCCAGTTCCGCAACTGCCTCCTCGTGGAGCAGCCCAACGGCGACTTCGGCGTGACCATGGTGCGCCAGTTCCTGTTCGACGCGCACAGCGTGCTCCTCTGGGAGGCGCTCACGCGCTGCGGCCATGCCGACCTCGCCGCGATCGCCGCCAAGGCGCTCAAGGAGGACAGGTACCACCTGCGTCACTCGAGCGAGTGGGTGGTGCGCCTCGGCGACGGCACCGAGGAGAGCCACGCGCGCGTGCAGGCGGCGCTCGACGCCCTCTGGCGGTACACCGGTGAGCTCTTCCGCACCGACGTCGTCGACGACGAGGTGCGCGGGCAGGGCGTGACGGTCGACCAGGCGGCGATCAAGTCGCGGTGGGACGGGATCGTGGACGACGTGCTCGCGCGCGCGACGCTCGTGCGCCCCGCCGATGCGGGGATGCGGCACGGCGGGCGCGTCGGCCGCCACTCCGAGCACCTGGGGCACCTGCTCGCGACCATGCAGATCGTCGCGCGCTCGCACCCCGGCGCGACCTGGTGAGGGGGGGCGCGCGGCCACCGGCCGCGCGCGACACGCGATGCTCTCCCGCGCCCGCGTCCTCGAGGTGCTCGGCACCGTCCCCGACCCGGAGGTCCCGGTCATCTCCGTGGTGGAGCTCGGGATCGTGCGGGACGCCGAGGTCGCGCCCGACGGCACCGTCGCGGTCACCATCACGCCGACCTACTCGGGCTGCCCGGCCATGTTCGAGATCGAGCGCGACATCCGCGTGGCGCTCGCGGATGCGGGCGCGCCCCGTGTGGAGGTCCGCACGGTGCTCTCGCCGGCCTGGACCACCGACTGGATCGGGCCCGAGGCGCGCGAGAAGCTCCGCAGGTACGGGATCGCGCCGCCGGGCAGGGCCGAGTCGAGCGGGCTGATCACGCTCACGCGCGCACGGGTGCCGGTGCCGTGCCCGTGGTGCGGGTCGAACGACACGGAGCCGCGCAGCGAGTTCGGCAGCACGGCCTGCAAGGCGATCCACGTGTGCCGCAGCTGCCGGCAACCGTTCGACGAGTTCAAGGCGATCTGACCCTCGCGGGAAGCCGAAGGACGGAGGGGCGGCGGCCGTGCGGCCGCCGCGGGGCGCCTCGACCGCGCCGGCTCGCAGCGCGTGACCGACGAGGCGGCGTGCTCGGACCCGCCGCCCTGGCGTGTAAACGCGCGCGCCGCGGGCGGCATCGGATCGGGCGAACCCAACCGGAGCTTCGCATGCGTCTCCTCGCCGTCCCCGTGCTCGCCGTCGCCGCCTCCCTCGCCTTCGGCCCGCCCCGCGTCCGCGTCTCGGAGGTCACCGGCACGCCGCCCACGCCCGGCGCGGTGCTCGCGCTCGTCACCGAGCACCACACGGAGGAGGAGGACGCCCAGGTGACGGCGGAGGCGACCACGCTCCGCAACGGGGAGCGCTCCACGCGCACGCTGCGGATCGACAAGGCCGCGCGCGCCGGGCACTATGGCGTCGCGCGGCAGTGGGACGCGGGCACGCCGTGGGTCCTCGTGTTCACCATCAAGCAGGGCCCGAACGGCGCCCACGGCACCGCGTCGGCGGTGGTGAAGGTCGACGCCGCCGGGAAGGTGCGCGGCATCGACGAGCTCATCGACCGCATCGACGGCCCGCACCGCATCCCGCGCGGTGCGACCAAGGCGGACATCGAGCGCGCGCTGCGGGAGCTCGGGGCGAACTGAGTGGTCCGTCCGTCACCGGCGCTCGGCGCGCGCATCCGATGAAGGCCGAAGGATGAATGAGCGGCGGCCGTACCGCCGCCGCTCTTTCGTCCTTCATCCTTCATCCTTCATCCTCCATCCTAGACCGCCTTCGCCTTCCAGCGCCCGCGCCTGAAGAGGAAGTAGGCGACGACGACGAACACGCAGTACGCGATTGTGACCGCCACGAAGACGCCCGGCACGCCGAACCCGAACGGCTTGGCGAGCATCCACGCGATGGGGATCTGGATCAGCCAGTAGACGAACAGGTTGATCCACGTGGGCGTCCAGGTGTCGCCCGCGCCATTGAAGGCCTGCTCCAGCACCATCCCCGCGCCGAACAGCGGGAAGCCGTACGTCATGATGCGGAGTCCCTCGACCGCCAGGGACGCCGCGCCGGGGTCGTCGGTGAACAACCCGACGATCGCGTGCGCGAACACCCAGTACAGGAGGCCGATCGCCGTCATGAACGCAACGTCGATCTTGGTCGCCACGCGCACCGCCTCCTCGGCGCGCTCGGGCTTGCCGGCGCCGAGCGACTGCCCCACGAGCGTGGCCGCCGCCCCGCCCAGGCCGAAGGCCGGCATGAACGCGAAGATCCCCACGCGGATCGCGATGGTGTACCCGGCCATCGCCGTCGCGCCGAACCCCGCCGCGATGCGCACCATGCCCATCCAGCTCATGGTCGCGATCGCGGTCTGGAAGGTCCCCGCGGTCGAGAGCCGCACGATGCTCCCCATGATCGACCAGTCGACCGCCAGGTGCCGCCGCGCGACGCGCAGGTGGCCCGACCCGCGCGCGAGGAGACGCAGCGCGATGAGGAATCCCGTCGCCCGCCCGATCGTCGTCGCCACCGCCGCGCCGGTGAGCCCCAGCTCGGGGAAGGGCCCGATCCCGAAGATGAACAGCGGGTCGAGCACCATGTTCAGCACGTTCGCCACGATCAGCACGCGCATCGCGATCGCCGGGTCCCCGGCGCCGCGGAAGGTGGCGTTGATCACGAAGAGCAGGAAGGCGGTCGCGCTGCCGCCCAGCAGGACGCGCGCGTAGCCGGTGCCCTCGGTGATCACCTCCGGGGCGGCGCCCATGAGCGCGAGCAGCTGGGGCGCGAAGACCGCCCCCAGGAGCCCGAGCGTGCCGGACACCATCGCGCCGAGCAGCAGCACCTGCACCGCCGACCGCGCCGCCGCCTCCGGATCCTGCTCGCCGATGCGGCGCGCCACGACCGCCGTCGCGCCGATGCTGAGGCCGAACCCGAGCGTGTAGATGATGATCATCAGCGACTCGGTCATCCCCACCGCGGCGACCGCGGTGGGCCCGAGCCGGCCGACGAAGAAGATGTCGACCACCGCGAACAGGCTCTCCATCGACATCTCGATGACCATCGGGACGGCGAGGAGCAGGATCGCGCGGCCGAGCGGGCCGCTGGTGTAGTCGTGCGCGGTGCCGCGGAGCGCGTCGCGGAGGTCGCGCCACAGCCCGCCGCTCGGCGCGGGCGGCGGGGACGCGGTGGACTCGGTGGGGCTATGCACGTGGAACCTCGTCAGGATCGGAAATGAGGACGCCCCGCATGCTGGTCCGGAGCAGGAGGGGCGTGGATCCGCGAGGAGCGACGAGAGGGGTCGCTGCTACCCGAGTGGCCCTGCTCCGATGGTGACGCCCGTGACCGGCACGGTCGAGCCGAAGCTCGCCTCCGCGCGGCGCAGCCGGGTCATCAGCATGTGAGAGGTCTGGTCCACCGGGGCACCACGGTCGAGGGTCAGGCGAGCCCCTACGCTAAGCGGCGGTCCGAGGCCGGTCAAGTGTGGGTGCCTGACACGCGTGCCGGGCATTCCACGATTGCTGCCCCTTCCTGCGTGGTGCAACGTGCGGACACGACAGGGAGGGCCCATGCGGTTCCAGGACCGGACCGACGCCGGTCGGCAGCTCGCCGAGCGGCTCTCGCACCTCGCGGGGCGCGCGGACCTGCTCGTCCTCGGGCTCCCGCGTGGCGGGCTGCCCGTGGCTGCCGAGGTCGCGCGCGCGCTCGCGGCACCGCTGGACGTCTGGTGCGTGCGCAAGCTCGGCGTCCCCGGTCACGAGGAACTGGCGATGGGCGCGATCGCCGAAGGCGGCGGGCGGGCGCTCGAGGAGACCACCCGCGACGCGTTCGGCGTGAGCGCGGGCGTCCTCGCGCAGGTGACCGAGGACGAGGCGTACGAACTCGCCCGCCGCGTGCGCCACTATCGCGGGGCGCGCGCGGCGCCCGAGGTGCGCGGGCGCACGGTCGTGCTGGTCGACGACGGCCTCGCGACCGGTGCGACGATGCGCGCCGCGGTGCGCGCCGTGCGCCAGGGTGGCGCGGCCCGCGTGATCGTGGCCGTCCCGGTCGCACCGCCGGACACGGCGGCGCAGCTCGCGCGCGAGGCGGACGAGTGCATCTGCCTCGCCGAGCCGACGCCCTTCTTCGCCGTGGGGCTCTGGTACGCCGACTTCCCGCAGCTCACGGACGCCGAGGTGCTCGCGGTGCTGGCCGACGCCCGGCCCGTCGCGGCAGGAGCCGGGGCGGATGCGGCGGGCGCCGGGGCGCAACCGGCCTCAGGCGCGGCGTAGCTCCTCGATCGCGAGGGCGATGCGGTCGGCGTCGGGCAGCACGGCGTCGAGCAGCACGGGATGGTAGGGCATCGGCACGTCCTGCGGCGCGAGCCGCCGCACCGGCGCGTCGAGGTGCCAGAACGCCTCCTGCGCCACCGTCGCCGCGATCTCCGCGCCGAAGCCGGCGGTGAGGTTGTCCTCGTGCACGACGAGGCAGCGGCCCGTCTTGCGCACCGAGGCGAGCACCGCGTCGCGGTCCCAGGGCGAGACGGTCCGCAGGTCGAGCAGCTCCACCGCGCCGGGGAAGCGGGCCGCCGCCTCCGCGCAGCGGTGCACCATCGCCCCCCACGAGACGAGCGTGAGCGCGTCGCCCGCGAGCACGGTGCGCGCCACGCCGAACGGCAGCAGGTAGTCGTCGCCGGGATAGCGCGCGCTGCCGTCGCCCGTCATGAGCAGCGAGCGGTGCTCGAAGAAGATCGTCGGATCGGGCGAGCGCATCGCCGCGCGGAGCAGGCCCACCGCGTCCGCGGCGTTCGACGGGATCGCCACCTGCCAGCCATACGCGTGCGCGAAGCGCACCTCGTCGCTCAGCGAGTGCCACGGATCGCCCACGTCCTTGCCGTAGCCACCGGGCATCCGCACCACCATCGGCGCCGCGAAGCGGTTGGCCGTGCGCCACCGCATGGTGCCGGTGTTGTTGAGCTGCTCCGTCGCCGGGTCGGCGTACTTGCGGAACTGGATCTCGGCCACGGGCATGAGGCCGCTGATCGCGAGGCCGCTCGCGCGCCCGACGATCCCCTCCTCAGAGAGGCTCGTGTCGAACACGCGCGCGGCGCCGAACTGCTTCTGCAGCCCCTCGGTCACGAGGTGCACGCCGCCCTTCTTCCCCACGTCCTCGCCGAAGACCACGACGCGCGGGTTGACCGCCAGCTCATGGCGCAGCGTGCGCCGGACCGCCTCGGCGAACCGCAGCAGCTCACCGTCCTCGCGCGCGGTGGTGGTGCCGCCGAGCTCGCGGCGGAGCGCGCGCGGCAGGCCGCCGAAGGCCTCGGCGGCGCCGTCGCGGTCGTCCGCGCGGAGGTGCTCGTGCACCCGCG
>CAZPJF010000063.1:0-3487 GCA_964586095.1 uncultured Gemmatimonas sp.
GGGGTCACGGCGCGCCTCGCCCTCGCGCGCCGCCTCACGCGTGGCGCCGTGCCCGGCATCGTGCGGGTGCTCGCCGCCGCCGCTCACGAGGCGCGCCTGCACCAGGCCCAGTGCCTCGAGCAGCTCGCGCGCATCCTGGAACCGGTCCGCCGCGCGCTTCGCGAGGCAGCGGTGCACCGTCGCGGCGAGGTCGGCCGGCACCGACGGGCGGGCGCCGGCGAGCGCGTCCGGCTCCTGCGTGAGGTGCGCGGCGACGAGCGCCTGGAACGTCCCGCCGCTGAACGGTGGCCGGCCGGCGAGCATCTCGTACGCGACCACGCCGAGCGCGTAGACGTCGGCGCGCTGGTCCACCCGCACGTCGCCGGCCGCCTGCTCCGGCGCCATGTAGGCCGGGGTCCCCACCGCCATGCCGGTGTGCGTGAGCGTCTCGCCCCCCACCGCCTCCGACAGCGCCCGCGCCACGCCGAAGTCGGTGACCATGGCGTGCCCGTGGCTCAGGAGGACGTTGTCCGGCTTGATGTCGCGATGCACCACGCCCTCGCGGTGCGCGTAGGCGAGCGCATCGGCGATCTCGCGCAGCAGCCGCACCGCCTCGCCCACCGGCAGCTCCTGCTCGCGCTCGAGCCGGGCGCGGAGCGACTCCCCCTCCACCAGCGGCATCGTATAGAAGAGGACGTCCCCCACGCTGCCGGCGGCGAGCAGCGGCACGATGTGCGGATGCTGGAGGCGCGCGGCCACGCGCACCTCGCGCTCGAAGCGCGCCGCACTGAGCACGTGCGCCAGCTCGTGCGGCAGCACCTTCAGCACCACCGGCCGCCCGAGTGCGAGCTCCTCGGCGAGGAAGACGCGGCTCATGCCGCCGCCGCCGAGTTCCCGGTCGACGCGGTACTGGTGGCCGAGCAGTCGGCGGAGTTCGTCGAGCATCGGGGTGGGCGGGAGCGAGGGTGCCGCGGAGCGCGTGGGCGGACACGGCGGACCGCGCCGCGACGAGAATGGTGCGCAGCACCCCCGTCGGAAAGGGCAAGCCTGACATGAGGATATTCCTGCACAGAGCTACATTGCATGCACAGGGCGTCCGGTCCCAGGGACCCATCCTCGGCGGCCACCCGTTCATCGCGCAGTCCCGACCCCCACCGGCAGTCCGCTCCTCCGGAGAACGCCCATGAGTGCCCACGAACCCAAGACCGGCGGCAAGTGCCCGGTCATGCACGGCGGCAGCACCGCGAAGCCGTCCGACGCCCGCTCCAACCGCGACTGGTGGCCCAACCAGCTCGACCTCGGCATCCTCCACCAGCGCTCGGCGCTCTCCGATCCCATGGGGACCGGCTTCGACTACGCGGAGGAATTCAAGCAGCTCGACGTGGAGGCCCTCAAGCAGGACCTCTTCCGGCTCATGACCGACTCGCAGGACTGGTGGCCCGCCGACTACGGCCACTACGGCCCGCTCTTCATCCGCATGGCGTGGCATTCGGCCGGCACCTACCGCACCGGAGACGGCCGTGGCGGCGCGGGGTCGGGGACGCAGCGCTTCGCACCGCTCAACAGCTGGCCCGACAACGGCAACCTCGACAAGGCGCGCCGCCTGCTCTGGCCGATCAAGCAGAAGTACGGCAACCGCATCTCGTGGGCCGACCTCTTCGTGTTCGCCGGCAACTGCGCGATCGAGTCGATGGGCCTCAAGCCGTTCGGGATGGGCTTCGGCCGCGCCGACGTGTGGGAGCCCGAGCAGGACATCTACTGGGGCAAGGAGGCCGAGTGGCTCGGTGACGAGCGCTACTCGGGCGACCGCGAGCTGGAGAACCCGCTGGCGGCGGTGCAGATGGGCCTCATCTACGTGAATCCCGAGGGCCCCAACGGGAAGCCCGACCCGCTCGCCTCGGCGCGCGACATCCGGGAGACCTTCGCGCGCATGGCGATGAACGACGAGGAGACCGTCGCGCTCACCGCCGGCGGCCACACGTTCGGCAAGATGCACGGCGCCGGCGACCCGTCGCTCGTCGGCCCGGAGCCCGAGGGCGCGACCATCGAGGAGCAGGGGCTCGGCTGGAAGAACGCCTTCGGGTCGGGGAAGGCGCAGCACACCACCACCTCGGGGCTCGAGGGCGCGTGGACGCCGAACCCGATCAAGTGGGACAACGGCTACTTCGAGACGCTCTTCGGCTGGGAGTGGGAGGTCGTGAAGAGTCCCGCCGGCGCCTGGATCTGGGAGCCCACCGACAAGGAGGGCGCGCGCATCGTCCCCGACGCGCACGTGCCGGGGAAGAAGGTGCTGCCCGCGATGTCGACCGCCGACATGGCCATGCGCATGGACCCCGAGTACGAGCGGATCTCCAGGCGCTTCCATGAGCACCCGGGGCAGTTCGCCGATGCCTTCGCGCGCGCCTGGTTCAAGCTCACGCACCGCGACATGGGCCCGCGCGTCCGCTACCTCGGTCCGCTCGTGCCCGCGGAAACGCTCATCTGGCAGGACCCGATCCCGGCGGTGGACCATCCGCTCGTCGACGCCAGGGACGTCGCGGGACTCAAGGCGAGGATCCTCGCCAGCGGCCTCCCGATCGGGCAGCTCGTCGCGACGGCGTGGGCCTCGGCGTCGACCTTCCGCGGCTCCGACAAGCGCGGCGGGGCGAACGGGGCGCGGATCCGCCTCGCGCCGCAGCGCACGTGGGAGGTGAACCAGCCCGCCAAGCTCGCGCGCGCGCTCGAGATCCTCGAGACGATCCAGCAGGAGTTCAACGCGGGCGCCGCGGGGGGCAAGCGGGTCTCGCTCGCGGACCTGATCGTGCTCGGCGGGTGTGCCGCGATCGAGGCGGCGGCGCGGAAGGCCGGCATGGAGCTCAGCGTGCCGTTCACCCCGGGCCGGATGGACGCGACGGCCGAGCAGACCGATGCCGACTCGTTCGCGGTGCTCGAGCCGATCGCCGACGGCTTCCGCAACTACCAGAAGGCGCAGTACACGGTGTCGCCCGAGGAGCTGTTGGTCGACAAGGCGCAGCTGCTGACGCTCACCGCGCCCGAGATGACGGTGCTCGTGGGCGGGCTCCGCGTGCTGGGCGCGAACCACGGCGCGTCGAAGCACGGCGTGTTCACGGACCGTCCGGAGGCGCTCACGAACGACTTCTTCGTGCACCTCCTCGACATGCGCACGGCGTGGAGGCCGGCCACCGCGTCGCCGGAGCTGTTCGAGGGCCGCGACCGCGCCACGGGCGACGTGAGGTGGACGGCGACGCGGGTGGACCTGGTGTTCGGGTCCAACTCGCAGCTGCGGGCGATCGCCGAGGTGTACGCGCAGGACGACGCCCGGGCGAAGTTCGCGGCGGACTTCGTGAAGGCGTGGGTGAAGGTGATGGAGCTCGACCGCTTCGACGTGAGGTGAGGCGGGGTGGGGCGCGGGCGGGCGCCCCCCCCCCCCCCCCCCCCACCCCTCAGCAGGACCCCACGGCCCCCAACGGATCCACCCCCCCCCCCCCCCCCGCCCGCCCCCCCGTAG
>CAZPJF010000063.1:3497-12881 GCA_964586095.1 uncultured Gemmatimonas sp.
GTTGGCCGCGCCCCGGCCTCGCGGTGGGGGGGGGGGGGGGGGGGGGGGGGGGGCCCCCCCCCCCCCGCGCCCCGCATCGCGTCAGCTGGACCGCAGTGCCACGATCGGATCCACCCGCGCCGCCCGCCAGGCCGGCACCGCGTTCGCCAGCAGCGCCGCCGCGCCCAGCACGGCCGCCGCGATCCCGAAGCTCACCGGGTCGAACGCCGGCACGTACAGCACGCTCGTGAGCACCTGCGCGGCGCCGAATGCGAGCACCGCGCCCACCAGCGCGCCGATCCCCACGAGCGCCATCCCCTCGCGCACGACCATGCGCACGATCGTGCCGGGCGCCGCGCCGAGCGCCGCGCGGATGCCCAGCTCGCGCACGCGGCGGTTCACCGAGTAGGCGATCACGCCGTAGAGCCCCACCGCCGCCACGAGCATGGCGAGCAGTCCGCAGGCGCCGATGAGCCAGGCCCCCGCCCGCACCGGGAAGAGCTTCACGTCGGCGAGGTCCCGCAGCGTCCCGCGGTCCATGAACACCGCGTCCGGCTCCAGCGCGCGGATCTCGCGCTCGAAGGCGGGGATCATCGCGGCGGCGGGCGTGGTGGTCCGCACCAGGTAGTTGCCGTAGTTCTGCGCCCGGGGGAACGGGACGAGCAGGTACGACTTGGGGGACTCGCCCGGCGAGTCGACCTTGTGGTCGGCCACCACGCCGATCACCTGGTAGGTGGGGCCGTCGGTGCGGAACCGGAGCTCGCGGCCCACCGCGTTCTCCGCGGCGCCGGGCCAGAACCGCGCGGCCATCGCGGCGGTGACCACCGCCACGCGGCGCGATTCGTCGCGGTCGGCGGGCTCGATGCCGCGCCCGGCGAGCAGCGTGAGCGACATCGCGTCGAGATAGTGCTCGTCGACGTACGCGCCGTCGATGGCGTACGGCCGGTCCTCCGGCTGCTCCTGTCCCACCACGCGCACGCCGAAGCCGTTGTTGTTGATCGACAGCGGGAGGCGGCTCACGAGCGAGACCGCGGCGACGCCCGGCAGCGTCGCGATCCGCTGCGCGCCCTGCGCGAGGAGCGTGCCGCCGCGCGCCTCGTCGTAGCCGATCATCTCGAGCGGCACCGTCAGGAAGCCGATGCGGTCGGCGTCGTAGCCGAGCGGCACCCGCGCGGCCGCGCCGAGGCTGCGCACGAAGAGCGCGCCCACCACGATGAGCACGAGCGAGACCGCCATCTGCGCGACCACCAGCGCGTCGCGCAGCCGGAACCCGCCGCGCTCCTGGCTCGACGCCGAGGCCTTGAGCGCGGGCACGAGGTCCGGCCGCGATGCGCGCACGGCGGGTGCGAGCCCGAACGCGATGCCCGTGCCCATCGCGATGAGCAGCGTGTACACCATCACCCGCCAGTCCGGCGCGATGGCGAGGCCGAGCTCGATCGGGATCGGCGGCTCCACGCGGCTCACCACCGCGGTGAGCGCCGCCGCGAACGGGAAGGCGAGCGCGCCGCCCGCGAGCGCCAGCACGAGGCTCTCGGTCACGAGCTGCCGCGCGATGCGCCCGCGCGAGGCGCCGAGCGCCGCGCGCACCGCGAGCTCGTGTCCGCGGCCCGTCGCACGGGCGAGCATGAGGTTGGCGAGGTTGGCGCAGGCCACCAGCAGCACGAGGCCCACCGCGGCCAGCAGCAGCATCCCCGCCGGGGCCACGTACCGGTCGGCGTCCGGGTTGATCCGCACCTCGGCGTCCGGGAGGACCGCGACCCGCTCCTTCCCGAGCATCGCCGGGTGCTCGGCGCCGAGCCGCGCGAGGAGCCCCTCGAACTCGGCGCGCACCTGCTCGACCGTCGCGCCGGGCCGCAGGCGCGCCTTCATCGACAGCCAGTGCACGCCGCGACGGTCGAAGCGCGTGGCGCCCGGCGTGGCCGCCGGCACGCGCTGGTTCCCGAATGGCTCCACCTGTTCCGCCATCGTGACCGGGATCCACAGCATCGCCGTCGCCCCCGGCATCATCCCGCCGAACGCGGGGTCGGCGACGCCGACGATGGTGTACGTGATGCCGTTCAGCCGGAGCGTGCGGCCCACGACATCGGGTGCCGCATTGAGGCGGCTGCGCCAGAACCGGTCGCTCACCACCGCGACGGTGGCCCCCCCGATCGGGGCGGCCTCCTCGGGCGTGAAGAACCGGCCGAGCGCAGGACGCACGCCGAGGCCGGAGAAGTAGTTGTCGGAGACCAGCTCGCCCACGACCATCTGGGCCTGCCCGCCGTCGACGAGGTTCGCCATGAAGTTGCTGTAGGCGATGAGGTCGGTGACCGTCGTCGCGGCCTCGCGATAGCTCAGGTAGTTGGGATACGAATGCGTCCCATGGCTCGTCTCCGACTCCTGCCGCCCATAGAGGGCCACGAGCCGGTCGGGCTCCGTGACGGGCAGCGGCCGGTAGAGAACGGCGTTGACGACGCTGAAGATCGCGCTGTTGACGCCGATGCCGAGCGCGAGCGTGAGGATCGCGACCGCGGTGAATCCCGGCGCCTTGGCCAGGCTGCGGAGCGCGAAGCGGATGTCCTGGAGGAGGGTGTCCATGGCGTACACGACCGTGGCCGGACGCCGGAGGTTTCACCCGCGCCGGATGCCGGCCGTCCGGCCGGCCCCGCGCACCACGATCCGCTCGAGCTTCCCCTTCCGCTTCACGATGTTCCTGTAGTCCCACTGGATCTCGCGCGCCTCGGCGAGCCAGCGTGCCAGGCGCGCGGTGTCGACGTCGCCCACGGCGACGTAGCGAGCCTCGGCCGCCTTGAAGGACCCCTCCTTCGCGAGGCCGGGCGAGGCGAACGACTGCCCGCTCCAGAAGAGCAGGCGCACGCAGCCCTTGAGCTTGCTGTAGCCCACGATCGGGTTCCCGTCGAGGAACCAGACGGGGTGCGCGTGCCAGACCTTGGACTCGGCGTCGGGGAGGGCGCGCGAGATCTCCCGCGCGAGCAGGTCGCAGATGGCGCGGTCGGCGGGGGCCTGCGCCGCGTGGTAGCGCGTGATGTCGGGGTGCACGGCAGCTCCGCGGAGGGGTGGAGCGGGGAAGATGCGCCGACCGAGCCGTGAGCGGCAGGCGGACGAGCGGCTCAGAGGTCTCGGTGCATCACATGCACGTCCACGCGGCCGCGGTCGCGGTGCGCGTAGGCGCCGGGGATGGTGCCGACGATCCGGAAGCCGAGGCGCTGCCAGAGCGCCACGGCCCGCACGTTCGTGCTGACGACGAAGTTGAACTGCATCGCCGCGAAGCCGGCGGCGCGCGCGACCTCGAGCGCGTGCGCGCCCATCGCGTGGCCGACGCCGCGGCCGCCCTCGCCGGCGCGCACCATGAAGCCCGCGTTCGCGACGTGTGCGCCGCGGCCCGGCTGGTTGGCCCGCAGCATGTAGGTGCCGACGAGCGCGCCGTCGCGCTCGGCGACGAAGGTGCGCAGGCCGCGGCCCATCCAGAACGCGCGCGCCTCCGCCTCGGTGGTCGACTCGTCGTGCGTGTAGCTGTCGCCACGGCGGAAGACCTCCTGCAGCAGGGGCCAGAGCGCGGGCCAGTCGGCGTCGGTCGCGGCACCGATCGAGACGGCGGGGGCGGGCAACGGCGACTCGGGGGTCATGGCGCGCCCGGAGCGCCGCCGCCGGTCCGCGCGCCGTCCGCGGCGGGAACCACCGCGCCGCCCAGGACATGCCCGCACGGCACGAACCCCGCGCGCTGGAGTGTCCGCCGCGACGCGACGTTGCGCGGGTCGCAGCGCGCGGCCGGCACGTGCCCGCCCTCGCGGCAGGTGCGCTTGAGCTCCTGCACGAGGAACGCCCCGAGCCCGCGGCGCCGGAACGGCGCGCGCGTCTCCATGAACAGGTCGCCGTACGGGGCGTTGTAATGGAAGAGGATGCCGCCGCTCGCGGCGACCTCACCGCCGACCTCGACGACGCCGTGCCAGCGCAGGGCGTCGGGCGGGAGGTCCGGGCGCTCGGTGCCGGTGGGCGCGCGGAAGCGCGCGCCCGCCGGCCGCAGCGCCGTCGTCACCCGGTCGTGGAAGAGCACCGACTCGCTCTTCACGGGGCCGGCGAAGGTGTGGAGCATCGTGGTGGCGAGCACGTCGTTGCTCTGCACCTCGATCCGCACCGCACCGCTCGCGTCGAGGAGCGCGCGGAAGCACTCGAAGAGCCGCAGCCGCGCGTCGGGCAGGACGTAGAACTCGTACGCGGTCGGCGTGCCGCGCCACGGGCCGCCGACCGCGACCGAGCCGTAGCCGACCGGTGCGCCGTCGACCGCGATCGCGTACTCCTCGGTCCAGCCGGGCCGGTCGTGGATCGAGTCGTGGATGACCTGGCAGTCCATCTCGGCCACGTACCGCGCGCGGAGCGGACGGATCGCGTCGACGGCGGTGCGCGCGGCGGCGATGGACATGCGTCAAACTAGCGCGGCACCGCCGCGCGCGACGAGCCCTACCGGGCGGCCGGGAACCTGCCGACGACCTTCGCCGCCGCGCGGGCCAGCTCCTTCACGTTCTCGGCCGGGTCGTCGCTCAGCCGTGCGGTCCCCTCGCCGCGCCAGAGCAGCTCGCGCGTCCTCGGGTCGATGACGTCCACCACCACGCGCCCCTCGGTCACTTCGGTCACCGTCTGCCGCACGGTCGGCCACGGCCACCGCGGGCGCGGCGGATAGCCGTAGTCCCACATGGTCACGTCGAGCGTCTCGCGCGCGCTCGCGTAGAAGGCGACGTCGAGGTCGGCCTCCCGCTCGACGAGTTCGTAGCCGCGCGCCACGAAGGCCTTCGCGATCCGCTCGCGCAGCGCACGGTTGGCGATCGAGTTGTCGACCATGGGGTCATCGGCGCCGGTGGTCGGGCGTCCGTCGCGCCGCGTCGGTGCGTCGAGGATGCGGAAGGTGCGTTGGGCGGTGAAGCTCGCCTCGGGCGCCGCCATCGTGCGGACGTCGATGCTCGGGGCGCACGCGCCCACCGCGAGCGCGAGCAGCAGCAGGCTGCCGGAACCTTGGAGGGGTCGCATCACCATCTCCTGCGGGGTGTGCCTCCAAGGTCGGCACCCCGCGGACCGCCGGGCGTAGGTGAAGGCCTGATTCCCCGTGCGGTGATGGACTCGGCGGATTCCCTGACGCGCGCGTCCCGGACGCGCGCCGCCTGCCGTCGCTCATCCCCCCCGTGGGCCGAGCCACACCCAGAGCGTCCACGCGATCCCTGCCGCGTAGAGCGACCCGAAGACCTCCTTGTTGTACCGCGCGAGCCACTCGGGCAGGTAGATGTCGAAGTTCGCGCGCCGGTCCTCGGTGTAGCGGGCCGCGATCCCGGTGAGCGGACAGCGCCACGCGTTGAACGCGAGGACGAGCGACTCGCACGCGACGCACGCGATGAGCACGCCGGCGAGGCCGAGGCGCCCGGCGTGGGCCGCGAACGGGATGCCGATGACGCAGCCGGCGAAGAACGCCCACGCGAGTGTGTGGACGAGCTTCACCGTGCGGAGCTGCACCTCACGCGCGCGCACGGCCGATCCGTCCGAGGTGCGTGTCGCCGAAGGCCGTCGGGTACTTGAGCCCGTAGCCGAGCGCGCGGTCGAACCCGATGTGCGCCGCCCAGATGAGCGCCGCGACCGGCGGGCGTCCGGTGAGGAGCGCAGCGGCGGCGGCGAGCGCCGGCCCCACGTAGCTGTGCGCGAGGTTGTACGCCCAGGCGCCGGTGCGCGGACCGGCGAGGTAGCCGAGGAAGCTCAGGTCGGGAGCGAGGAACAGCCCGGCGAACAGGAGCCACGAGTGCCCGCCGCGCGCGTACAGCACGAGCGCGAGGCCGAGCATCGCGAGGCCTTCGAGCCGGAGCCAGGCGCGGGGGGCGCCGCTCACCGCGGCGGCGGACGGAGTGCTCATGCGGAGGGCGCTAGTGTGGGGGACGGGACGGGCCGAGGCCCGCGGGCGCGTCGCCCCGCCGCCCGATCATGGCGAGCGAGATGCTGGCGACGAAGAGCGCCGCACCGGCGAACGCCGGGGCGAGATGCAGCGGATTCCGGTAGCCCTCCACGAAGTGCGTGCCGATCGCGCAGCCGAAGCCCGCGGTCCCCGCGAGCAGCACGGCCTCGTGGAAGGCGCGGCTCGGCCGCGCGTACCAGGCGCAGGTCAGCAGCAGCACGCCGGTGGTCGCGAGGCCGCCGCCGAAGCCGGCGCGGTCGTGCGCGATGAGCGGGATGAGGCGCGGGTTGACCGCCGCGAGCGCCTCGCGCGTGAGCCCGATGAACCTCAGGTCCTCCGCCACGAACACCTCGGTGGCGCCGAGGAACATGATGACGCTGCCGGCGAGCGCGAGGCCGGCGCCGGTGGCGAGGAGGCCCCAGCGACCCAGGCGCGTGGCGCGCGACGCCCCGGCCATCGCACCGGAACGCATCCACGCGCCCACCGCCCGCGTCGCGTGCCGCCGTGATGCCGCGAGCCCGACGGCGAACACCGGCAGCAGCGCGAGCGTCGCGGTCCCATGCCACGAGTCGAGGTAGCCGTAGCCCAGGTAGAGGAGGAAGCTCCCGAAGCCGAGCACGCCGCTGCAGAGGAAGGTCCACCACGCCCACGTCGCGCCGTCGCGCAGCGGGAAGGCGGCGAGCCACAGGTAGAGGATCGCCACGGAGATGAGCGTCCCGCCGAAGGCGACGCGGTCATGGAACATGAAGCGCACCACGCGGCAGTCCGCGACCGCGCAGAGCTCGGCGGCGCCGACGTCGAGGAAGGCGACATCGTGCGGGAGGAACTCCCGGCGGGTCGCCAGGAAGAGGGCGAAGAGCCCGGAGACGAGGAGGGCGATCGCGGAGAGCGCGAGCGCGGCCCGGCCGTCGCCGATCAGCTCCGCGAGCAGTCCCCGGTCCGCCGTCACCGCGCCTTCGCGGGGTACTTCGCACGCACGGCCGCGACCGACGCCGTCACGATCTCCTCGAGCAGCGCGCGGTCGAGGTCGGCCAGTCGCTTGAAGTACAGGCACGTCGTGCCCATCCGGTGCTTGCCGAGGCGGGCGAGCCGCGCGCGCTGCGCGGCGTCGTCCACCATGACGTACAGCACGAGGTCGCGCCCGCGGATCGCGAATCCCACCACCGGCGCATCACCGGAGTGTCCGCTGGCGTACACATAGTGGTAGGTCCCGTACCCCACGATGCTCGGGCCCCACATGTGCGGTGACTCGCCGGTGATCCTCTTGAGCAGGCGCATGAGCGATGCGCAGTCCGCCGCCTGTTCCTCGGACGCGCGGGAGGCGATGTAGGCCGCGACGCTCGCGGCCGTGGGACGGGTCTTGGTGGCAGCCATCGGGAGGAGTCCCGTGAGAGGTGGACGGGCCACGTTGGTGGGGGCGGTGCCCGTCAAATGAGCGCCCCGGACGCGCGGCGGCAAGCGCATGGTGCACCGACCGCGGTCCGGAGCCCTTCACGGCCGCCACTGGTTGGCACGCTCGTTGGTGCGGGCCAGCCGTGCGGTCTCCGCGATCCGCCTCGCGCGCGTCTCCGGCTTCTTCGCGGTCGCGATCCACTCGAGGATGCCGCGCTTGACGGAGCGCGGGAATGCGTCGAAGTGGCGTGCGGCGTCGGGAAGCGATGCGAGGGCGCGCGCGAGGTCATCGGGCACCTCGAGCGCCTCGATGGCGTCGAGGCGCGTCCATGACCCGTCCCGCTTGGCCGCCTCGACCTTGGCGAGTCCGGCGGGCTCCATGAGGCCCGCCGCGAGGAGCCTCGCCACGCGCTCCTTGTTCGGCCGTGACCACCCGGTGCCGGGCTTCCGCGGCGCGAAGTACAGCATGGTGCGCTCGGCGTCGAGCTTCGCGGGCTTGCTGTCGATCCAGCCGAAGCAGAGCGCCTCCTCGACCGACTCCCCGTACTCCATGCGCGGCCGGCCCGTCGCCTTCTTGTGGCTCACCAGCCAGACGCCCTCCGTGCGGCCGTGGTGCGCGCGCAGCCACGCCCGCCACGCGGCACGGGAGGTCGGGTGCACGGAGTTCGGCGGCGGCGCCGCGGCCATGGCGTCAACTCCCGGTCGGCACGATCGACGCCGTCTCGACCATCAGGATCACGCTCCGCTCCGGTGCCCGCGTGCGGTGCACCACGCCCTTGGGCACCGTGAAGCCCTGGTGCGGCCGCAGCTCGATCACGCGCCCGGGCGTCACGCCGTCCGCCGCCGGCTCGAGGTCGATCAGGAAGCGTCCCGAGAGCACGAAGAAGAACTCGTCGTCGGCCTCGTGGTGATGCCAGTGGTACTCGCCGGTCATCACGCCGAGCCGGATCACCGCGTCGTTCACGCGCGCGAGCGTCTGGTTGTACCACGGGTGCTCCACCGCGGCGACGAGCGCATCGACGTCGATCCGCTCGAGCGGCGGGAAGAGCACGTTCAGGAAGGTCGCGTACGGGAACCGGGAGGCGTCGGTCGGGTCGGGCGCGGGCATCGCGGGGCTCGCGGGAGGGGTCGCCGGTCAAGTACGCGACGCGTCCGCGCGGCCGCAAGCCTCACGCCATGCACGCCTGCGCGAACGCGTGCGCGTCCTCGGTCCAGTCGATCGTCCCGCGCACCTCGGGCGCCGGCACGCCGAGCGCGCGCAGCAGCACCGCCGCCGGCTGCGGCGGCCGCCCCTCGATCGGCAGCCCCACGTCCAGCTGCCAGCACATCGCCTCGGCCGCCGCGACCACCATCGCGAGGCGCATCACCTCCGGTGGCGCCGCCGTCGGGTGGTTGTGATGGAAGACCGCGTTCGACACGAACTCGGGGAGCGCCCACCGCTCGATGAGCAGGCTGGCCACCGCGCCGTGGTCGATGCCGAGCTGCGCCTCCTCGAGCACGCCGAGCGGCGCGTCGGGGTCCGCACGGGTGTCGAGCAGTGCTGCGAACTCGTCGGGGAAGTACTGGTCGAGCACGAGCAGGCCGACGTCGTGCAGCAGCCCGACGATGTACGCATCCTCCGGCTTGATGGTGCGCGTGTCGCCCACGCGCGCCCAGAGGCGGCTCGTGAGCCCCGCGACGGTCGCGCAGTGCGACCAGAAGGCCTGATGGTCGAACCGGGCGCGCCCCTTCCCGAACGCCTTCACCACCGCCAGCACCAGGCAGACCGACCGGACCTGGTTGAGCCCGAGGCGCTTGACCGCCGCCTGCACCGATGTGACCGAGGCGCCCGCGCCACCGAAGACGGCGGAGTTCGCGGTGCGCAGCAGCCGCGTGGTGAGCGCGGGGTCCTGCTCGATCAGCCGTGCGACCTGCGTCGCACCAGCGTTCGGGTCGTCGAGCACCCGATGCAGCTGCAGCACGATGCTCGGCAGCGTCGGGAGGTCGTCGCCGCGGCTGATGATCTGCTGGAGGCGGGGGTAGATGTAGGGCACGGGCGGGGCAGGGGCGGATGTCCCCGTGAGTGTCGAGATCGGAAGAGCGTC
>CAZPJF010000064.1:0-12811 GCA_964586095.1 uncultured Gemmatimonas sp.
CGCGCGGCGATCCGCACGTGGGAGACGCAGGCGCTCGCCCGCACGAGTTCGTGGACCGCCGATCCCGCGGTGGCCGCCGCGGGCCTCACGCTCGCGCCGACGTTGGCGAGCTTCGCACGGACGGCGGCGGGCGACGGCGTGCGCGCCGTGGCGCTGTTCGCCCCCGACGGCACGCTCGCGGCGTCGAGCGCCCCCACCCTGCTGAGCGACGTGGCGATCGGCCAGCGGATCGCGGCGATCCCGCGCGCGCGCGGCGGGACGGCGTCGGTGGCGGGCCCTTACTGGCCGACGCGGAACCGTGAGCGCAACGCGGCCGGCGAGTGGCTCATCGTGTCGGCGGCGCCCGTGCGCGGGGACGGCGGCGAGGTGACCGCGGTGCTCGCGTTCTTCCACGCCGCCGATGCGCCGCTGCGCGCCGTGCGGCCGGCGCTCCGCGCCGACGCGCCCGCCGACGCGTACCTCGTGTCGAGCGAAGGCGAGATCCTGTCGGGCGCGCCCTCGGAGGGCGCGGTGCGCTCGCCGATCGCGGTGGCGACGCCCGTGCGCCGCTCCGCGCTGCCGACGGGGACGCAGCCCGAGGGGATGACGCTGCGGCAGCATGTCGGCTCGAACGGGCGTCCCGTGGTGGCGGCGTGGGCGCCGGCGGAGCCGCTCGCGGCGCGCGCGGTGTTCGAGCTGGATATGGACGCCTTCAACGAGAGCCCGCTCCTCTCGCCGGAGTACGTGGTGGCGGTGCTGCTGGCGCTCGCCGCGCTCGTCGCCGCGTGGCTGGGCCGCGCGCTGCTGCGCACCGGCCGCGGCGCCCGCGCGGACGGCGCCGAGGCGTCGATCGTGGTGGACAGCGCGCCGAACGCGGTGCTGGTGGCCGACGGGCGCGGGCTCATCACGCGCGCGAACGCCAAGGCGGCCGCGCTGCTCGAGACGCCGGTGGAGTCCATCGTCGGGACGTCGCTGCAGGAGTGGCTCCCCGCCGCGGGCGCACTGCGGCCCGAGCGCGTGGGGCCGTGGCTCGAGGCGGCGGCGCGGGTGGGCGAGGCGCGGCGCGCCGACGGCGAGCCGGTCTCGGTGGAGGTGCGCGTGGGGCGTGGCGAGCACGCGGGCGTGGCGCTGCACGTGGTGGTGCTGCTCGACCGGCGCGAGCAGCGCGGCGCGGCGCGCGCCGCGCAGGAGGCCAAGGCGGAGGCGACGCGCGTGCGCGAGCGCCAGTCGGAGCTCGTCTCGGTGATGCACCAGGAGATCCGCACGCCGATGAGCCGCGTGCTCGGGATGGTGCACCTCCTCAAGGACACCTCGCTCTCGCCGGTGCAGCAGGGCTACGTGGACTCCATGATGCGGTCGGCCCAGCTCATGATGACCTTCGTGACCGACGTGCTCGACCTCGCGAAGATCGAGCAGGGCACGCTGCAGCTGATCGAGGCGCCGTTCGAGGTGCGTCCGATGCTGCTCGAGGTGGGGTCGCTCTGCGCGCCGCAGGCGGAGGCGTCGGCGGTGCACCTGGAGACGCGCGTCTCCGAGCGGACGCCCGAGTGGATGGTCGGCGACGCGGGCCGGATCCGGCAGGTGCTGCTCAACCTGATCGGCAACGGGATCAAGTTCGCGCCCAACGGGCAGGTGCAGGTGCGGCTCGACGGCACGCCGTCGGGGAGCGAGGTGACGCTGCAGGTGCGCGTCTCGGACAACGGCCCCGGCATGGACGCCGAGACGCAGCGGCGGCTCTTCGCCAAGGACCCGACCACGGTGAGCAAGCTCGCGGGGGGCGGCCTCGGCCTCTCCATCGCCAAGCACCTCGTGGAGCTCATGGGCGGGAAGCTCGAGGTGAAGAGCCTGCAGGGCGAGGGATCGACCTTCTCGTTCGCGCTGCGGCTCAAGCTCACCGAGGCGATCTCGGGTCCCGACGCCAAGGAGCGCGCCGCGCTCGCCGGCACGCGCGCGCTGGTAGTGGACCGCTCGGAGCAGGAGCTCTCTGTGACGCGCGAGTGGCTGCGGAGCTGGGGGATGCGCGTGGAGGTGACGCGGACGCCCGAAGAGGCGATCGGCCACCTGCGGCGCGCCGCGGCGGAGGGCGACCCGGTGGAGGTCGCGCTCGTGGACCGGCTCACGGTGGGCGACCAGGCGGATGCGTTCGCGCGGCGGCTGCGCGCCGAGCCGGCGATCGCCGGCACGGGCCTGCTCATCTCGAGCACCGGCGCGGCGGGGGGCGAGGACCGGCTCGCGGCGGCGGGCGCCGACGCCGTGCTGAGCAAGCCGTTCGGCGCGTCGGCGCTCTCGCGCACGCTCGCCAAGGTGGTCGAGCGCCCGCGCGCCGAGCGCGGACGGGGCGCGCTCATCCGGGGCGACACGCTCGGCTCGACGGCCACCCGCGGCCCGCAGGAGCGGCCGGACGGCCACATCGCGGTGATCGAGGAGCCCTCGGCGCCGCGGCGCGTAGCGCCGGCCGCGGTGGAGGACACGCGGCTGCGCGTGCTGCTCGCCGAGGACAACCGGGTGAACCAGATCGTCGCGACCAACCTGCTGCAGCGCCTCGGCTGCCGCGTGGAGGTGGTGAGCGACGGGGCGGAGGCGGTGCGGATCGCGTCGCGGCAGGAGTTCGACGTGATCCTCATGGACATCCACATGCCGAACCTGGACGGGCTGCGGGCCACCGGCCTGATCCGCCGCCTCTCGCCGCCGTTCAATGGGGCGCACATCATCGCGATGGGCACGTCCGCCTCGCCGGACGAACATGACCGCTACCTCGCGGCGGGGATGAACGACGTGGTGGTGAAACCCCTGACGCCCGAAGCCGTCCAGGCGTCGCTGGAGCGCCGTCCGGCGGGACTGGAGCGGGTCGCGAGCTGACCCCGATGGCGGTCCCGCGGACCGCGCGACAGCTTACCCGCGATGCCGCAGCTCTCGCCGCAGGACCTGGAGCTCATGTCGGCCCTGGCGCGCCAGGTCCCCGGGGTCATCTATCAGTACCGGCCCTTCGCCGACGGCAGGTCCTGCTTCCCGTTCGCGAGCGCGGCGATCCGCGAGATCTACGAGGTCACGCCGGAGGAGGTGCGCGAGGACGCCACGGTGGTGTTCGGGCGGCTGCACTTGGACGACCTCGAGCGGGTGAGCGCGTCGATCACGCGGTCGGCGTCGACGCTGACCACGTGGTCGTGCGAGTATCGCGTGCGGCTGCCGGAGCGCGGCCTGCGCTGGCTGCGCGGGCTCGCCAACCCCGAGCGGATGCCCGACGGCAGCACGCTCTGGCACGGGTTCATCACGGACATCACCGCGCAGCGGCGCGACGAGGAGGAGCTGCGGCTCCGCGACGAGGCGATGGCCACCGCGATGCACGGCATCGTGATCGCCGACCTGGAGGGGCGCGTCCGGTACGCGAACCCCACCTTCGCGCGCCTGTGGGGGTTCCCGTCGGTGGAGGCGGTGGTCGGCAGGACCTCCGCCGGCTTCTCCGACCCCGAGCGCTCGGCGATGATCAAGGCCGCGCTCCTGCGCGAGGGGATCTGGCAGGGGGAGATCCGCGCGACGCGCACGGACGGCACGGGGTTCGAGGCGTTCGTGTCGGCGAACGTCGTGCGCGACGGCCACGGGCGCCCCGCCTGGATGCTGGCGTCGATCAGCGACATCACCGACCTCAAGCGGCTGCAGGGGCAGTTCGCGCAGGCGCAGAAGATGGAGACGGTGGGCCGGCTCGCCGGCGGCGTGGCGCATGACTTCAACAACCTGCTCACGGTGATGAAGGGCTACCTCGCGATCGCGCGCGAGAAGCTGGACCCCGGCTCACCGCTCGACGCCGACCTCGCCGAGGTGGAGCACGCCGCGGACTCGGCGGCCGCGCTCACCGGGCAGCTGCTCACCTTCTCCCGCCGGCAGGCGATCACGCCGCAGGTGCTCGACCTGACGTCGGCGGTGCGGGGCGTGGAGGGGATGCTGCGGCGCCTGCTGGGGGAGGCGGTCTCGCTGCGGGTGCAGTGCGCCGCCACCACGGCGCGCGTGCGCTTCGACCCGTCGCAGCTGGAGCAGGTGCTGGTGAACCTCGCGGTGAACGCGCGCGACGCGATGCCGGGGGGCGGCTGCGTGACGATCGAGACGCAGGAGGTGGAGCTCGACGCGGCGTACGCCCTGGGCCACCCCGAGGTCTCCCCCGGCGACTACGTGCTGATCGCGGTGCACGACACCGGCTCGGGGATCTCCGACGAGATGCGCGGGCATCTGTTCGAGCCGTTCTACACCACCAAGGAGCAGGGGCGCGGGACGGGGCTGGGCCTCGCGATGGTCTACGGCGCGGTCACGCAGAACGACGGGCGGATCGAGGTCTACAGCGAAGCGGGGCGCGGGACGACGTTCAAGATCTACCTGCCGGCGGTGCACGACGCGCCCGCACCGCGCGTCTCGCCGCCCGCGAGCGCCATGCCGCGCGGCGACGAGACCATCGCGGTGGTGGAGGACGAGCCCGCCATCCGCGCGCTCGCGGCGCGGATCCTCCGCACGCAGGGCTACACCGTGCGCGAGTACGAGCAGGGCCGCGCCGCCCTCGCGGCGCTCCGCGACCCCTCGGTGCGCCTGGACCTGCTGGTGACCGACGTCATCATGCCGGAGCTGGACGGCCGCCGGCTGGCCGACGCCCTCCGCGCCGTGCGCCCCGCGCTGCGCGTGCTCTACGCCTCCGGGTACACCGAGGACGTGATCGCGCACCACGGGGTGCTGGACGGCGACGTGGACTTCCTCGCGAAGCCCTACTCCGTGGCGACCCTGGCGCGCCGCGTGCGCGAGGCGCTCGACCGCCCGACCGGGTCGTAGGACGGCGCGGGGCGGACCGCGCCCGCGGCCGGGCCGCGCACCGGCGCGGCGCCGGCGAGCCGGAACGACGACACCAGCTGCCGCTGCGACTCGGCCTGGGCCGTGAGCTCCTGCGCCGCCGCCGCCGACTCCTCGGCGCTCGCCGCGGCATCCTGCACGCCGCCGTTCACGGCATCGATCGCGCCGCCGATCGCGCTCACGCCCTCGCGCTGCTCCACGCAGAGCGCACCGATCCCGGTCACGCGCTGCGCGACCGCGTCGACGCGCGTCCGGATGTCGGCGAAGCCGGTGTGCACCGTGCGCGTGAGCTCCTCGGTGCGCGAGACCGTGCGCACCGACTCCTCGATGAGCCCCGAGGAGTTCCGCGCCGCCTCGCTCGCCCGCTGGGCGAGGTTGCGCACCTCCTCGGCCACCACCGCGAAGCCGCGCCCCGCCTCGCCGGCCCGCGCGGCCTCCACGGCTGCGTTCAGCGCGAGGAGGTTGGTCTGGAAGGCGATCGCGTCGATCTCCTTCACGATACGCGCTGTGGCCTCCGAGCTGTGCTTGATCTCGCCCATGGCGCGGAGCAGGTCGTCCATCCGCTGCTGGCTCGCCACCGCGTTCTCGCGTGTCTCGGTCGTCATCCGCTCGGCGTCGCGCGCGTTGGACTCGTTGGTCGACGCGATCTCGCCGAGCCCCCGGACCCGGTCCGCCACCTCGCTCATGGACGCGGCCTGGCGCGAGGTCGCCTGCGCGAGGTTCTCCGACCCGTGCGAGACCTGCGAGGCGGCATCGCGCACCTCGCCGGCCGACGCGGCGACCTCGGTGAGCGCGCCGGCGAGCTGCTCGAGCGCGCCGTTGAACGCCTCGGCGAGCGCCCGGGCATCGCTGCCGAGGGCTCCGCCCCAGTCGGTGCGCATGCGCGCCGAGAGGTCGCGCTCGGCGAGCTGCTCCACCACGCCGCGCAGGTCGTCGATGAAGGCGCCCTGCTCCCGCGAGACCTGCTGCATGGCCTGCGCGCGCTCCACCGCCTCGCGGCCGGTCTGCTCGAGCGAACCGACGATCGCGCCGAAGACGCCGTGGAACGGCACCGCGCTCACGCGCGCGACCGCCCGCTGCTCGGCGACCGCGGCGCGGATCGACTCCACCTCGTGGCCGATCGCGTCGATGGTCGCGATCACCGAGCGGAAGCCGCGGGCGACGTCGCTCTCGCCGGGGATCTCGACATCGGTGCGCCCCTCGCCGAGGTGGCGCGCCGCATCCAGCAGGGCGCCCGTCTCGCGCGCCTCCGCCTCGAGCACGAGCGCGAGCCAGACGAGGATGCCCGTCTCGAAGACGACGAAGGCCGCGTGCACGACGATGATGCCCCAGCCGCCGGTGTGGTTGAGCACGTACACCGGCACGCCCGCGTGGTGCAGCGCGTGGAAGCCCAAGTGATGCACCGCGATCGCCGCGGCCGCGACGGCCGGCACGCGCCAGTCGCGGTAGAGCAGGAGGAAGGCGAGCGAGGCGAAGATGTGGAAGTGCATCTCGATCATCCCCTGCAGCTGGTGGATGATGATCGCGCTGTACGCCATGAAGCCCAGCCCGACGACGAGCCGCGAGCCGAGCGCGCCGACCGAGCGCCGGCTGGCGAGCAGGACGACGGCCGAGACGACGGGCGCCCAGAGCAGCGCCGACACCCAGGTGCCGTGGATCGGGGCGAGGGCGAGGGCGAGGAGCCAGTGGGCGGCGACGATGGCCCCCAGGACGCGGTCCCCACGGATGCGCGCGGCGCGCAGCAGCGCGGACTGGTCGGAGGGGGAGGAACCGGCGGGGCGGTGCGACATCGGAGGGGCTCCGAGGAGGGTGGGGTGACGGGCGGCCGTGGACCGCCCCTGTGGGGAGTGTCGGACCGTCACGGCGTGCGCTTGATGCGCATGGAGCGATATGGTCGAAGTTCAGGGAAGCCCTCACACGCACGAGGCGCCGGTGGACGGGAGTCCACCGGCGCCCCGGACCGCAGCGTGAGCCGCGTTCACTTCACCGCGATGACCTTCACGCCCGCGATGGCGGCGCCGGCGCTCACGTAGCCGATGGCGCCCGGCGTGGCCTTCACGAAGGCGATGACCTCGTCATCGCTCGCCTTGGCCGGCGGCGGGACCTCCTTGCCGGCGAAGATCTGCTGCTGCCAGTAGGTCTCGACCGCGCTCACCGGACGCCCGAGGACGGCCGTGGAGAACTCGGCGCGGACCGCGCTCGCCTTGTTGAGGTCGACCGGCTTGGCGGCCGTGCCGCCCGGGAACTTCGCGGCCTGCTTGAGGAAGAGCTTGGCCACGACGTCCTTGGCCAGCTCGGACTCGGCGACCTCGGCGTGGGCGATCACCTTGAAGCCCTGAGCCTGCGCGGGGCGCGCCGCGACGGCGAGCAGGAGCGCGCCGGCGAGGGCGAGGAGGGTACGGAGGGTACGCATCGTCAGGGCTCCTTAGAACGCGACCGCGACGGACGCGAGCAGGTAGTTGGTCTTCGACGCCGGCGCGAGCGTCGCGATGAACGGCGGCGCGCTGGGCGGGATGATCGTCGGGACGGCGGTGTCGAAGTCATAGCCGGTCACGCGATGGCCCTCGAGCTTGAACGAGACGTTTGCGCTGCGGTGCCAGGTGAGGCCGATGGTGAGCTCCTTGGACATCGGGACCTCCACCGCCGGGATCGGCGCGGGGAGCTCGACGCGGAAGTTGGCCTCCTGGTACTCGGCGGCGACGGTGAGCTTCTCGACCGGCTTCACGCCGGCCTGCGCGTACCAGCCGAGGTAGTTGCGGTCGCCCGACTGCAGGAACTGCGTGTACTCGCCGCGGACGAAGGCGCGCGGCTTGGCATACTCGCCCGACAGCATCCAGGTGGTGCTGCGGTCGCCGCGGAGCGAATCCGGGCGCGTGTAGTGCGGCGTGCCGAGGTACGAGTGCGCGTAGCCGCCGACCTTGAGGCCGTCGACCGGCGTGTGCAGCCAGAGCTGCGTGCCGACCGAGTTCTCCATGCGCTGCGTGAAGACGCTCGCGCCGCTCGGCCCGACGAGCTGGGCGCGGAGGTCGAAGCCGCCCGCGAACGCATGCGTCTCGAGCCGGTAGCCGCCGAGGTCGAACGGCTTGCTCACGACGACGCCGTCGAGCTGCTCGAGCGTCTCGCCGTAGACGGCGCGGCCGACGCGGTAGAACGGCAGGAGCGTGCCGACGAAGCGGACCTCGTTGAAGAGCCCGCGCGGCAGCGGCGTCCGGCCGAGCTTCACCTTCACGCCGTTGTCGAACTTGTGCTCGTAGAACGCCCAGATGGGGGCGAAGTCGGGCTCGACCGTGTTGAGCGGCGAGTTGCCGTTGCGGCGGTGCAGGAACTGGGTGACGACGCGGTCGTTGTCGTCGATCTGGTAGCCGAACTGCAGCGCGACGGCCCGGTACGAGCTGGTGCCGTCCTTGTCGATGCCGAACGCCGGGAGGCCGTCGGACTTGCCGTAGGCCATGTTGATCGAGCCGTGCACGCTGAGGCGGTCAGCGAGCTCGCCCTGCGCGCGCGCGGCCTGCGGGATGGAGGCGCTGGCCAGGAGGAGGCCGGCGACGAGGATGCGGGTCTTCATGGGAGGAGTGGTGGAGGACGTGGTGGTGCGAGGACGACTGCGGGGTGCGGCTGCGGGTGCGACTGCGGGTGCGACTGCGGGTGCGACTGCGGGAACGCGGGGGGTCAGAACTCGCCGAGCGGGTCGCCCTGCTCGACGGCCGAGAACGGGATGGCGGCGGAGGCGCGGGCGCTGGACGCCGTGCGGGCGGCGCTGCGGCCCGCGGCCGCACGGACCGAGGGCGGCAGCGGCGCGCCGCCGCGCGGGGCCCCCGCGCGTCCGGCGTCGTGGCCACGCTCACGGCCGTGCTCACGGCTGTTGGAACGCGACCCGGCGCGCCCGCCGGCCTGCACATGGAACTGCTGCGCGAGCGACTGCATCTCGCCCGCCTGCGCCGAGAGCTCCTGCGCGGCGCTCGCGAACTCCTCGGCGCTGGCCGCCGTGCGCTGCGTGAGCTCGCCGATCTGGTTCATGGCCGAGGAGATCTCGGCGAGGTCCTGCGTCTGCGACGCGGTCTCGTCCGCGATCCGGCCCATGATCCCGCTCGCCGAGACGACCTGCTCGCGGATCTCGCCGAGCCGCCGCGAGACGCCGGCGTTGAGCGTGACGCCCTGCTCCGCCTTGGCGACCGACTGCTCGATGAGGGCCGACGTGTTCTTGGCCGCCTCCGCGGCGCGGATCGCGAGCGCGCGCACCTCGTCGGCGACGACGGCGAAGCCGCGTCCCGCCTCGCCCGCGCGGGCCGCCTCGACCGCCGCGTTGAGCGCGAGGAGGTTGGTCTGGAACGCGATCTCGTCGATGGAGCGCACGATGCGGGCCGTGTCGTCCGCCGAGCGCTTGATCTCGGCCACCGCCTCGGCGAGCGCCTGCATGCGCGTCACGCCTTCCTCGGTGACGGTGCGGGCGCGCTCCATGGCGGCGCGCCCGTCGGCCGCCTCCTTGGCGTTGTGCTGCGTGCGGGCGTCGACCGCCTGCACGCGCGAGGTGACCTGGTCGAGCGCGGCCGCCTGGCCGCTGGAGCCGCTGGCGAGCTCGGTGCTGCCGGCGCCGATCTGCGTGCCGGCGGTGGTCACCTGCGCGATGCTCGCGCTGAGGGAGGCGAAGGCCTGCTCGATCTGGTCGAGCGTGGTGTTCAGCGCCTGCGCCACCGCCGCGTGCTCGCCCTGGTACTCCCCGTCGACGCGGACCGTGAGGTCGCGCTCGGCCACGCGCTCGAGCACCGCGCGGGCGGCGCGCACCGGCTCCACGACGGCGTCGAGGAGCGCGTTCATCCCGGAGAGGAGCTCGCGGTAGGCGCCCTGGAAGCGCGCCGCGTCGCCGCGCTCGGAGAGCCGGCCGTCGCGGCCGGCCGCGATGAGCGCCTGCGCCTCGCCGATGATCGCCTGGAGCGTGTCGGCCGCGCGGTTCATGTTGCGCGACAGGACGTCCTCGCTCGAGCGCGCCTCGACGCGCGCGGCGAGGTCGCCGGCCGCGAGCCGGTCCGCCGCCTGCGCGATCCCGCCCACGTAGCCGACCATGTGCCGGAACGCGTCCGCCAGCTCGCCCACCTCGTCACTGCCCTGCACCGCGATCCGCTGGTCGAGGCGCCCCTCGGCGATGCCGCGCGCGGCCGCCGAGAGCTCCTTCATGGCCGACGTGATGCTGCGGAGCGTGCCCGCGGCGAGCGCGGCGAGCGCGCCGAGCGCGACGAGCAGGACCACGGTCGAGGCGATGAGCGCCCCGCGCTGCGCGCCGTACGCGCTCGCGAAGGCCTCGGCGATGCGCGACTGCTCGGCCGCGACCCGCGCGCCCAGCAGCGTCTGCATCCCCGCCGCGCCCTCGCGCATGGCCTGCATCGCTTCCATGGAGATCTCGCCGCCGATCATGGCGAGGGTCGTGCGGCGCGCGAGCGCCGTGTAGGCGGCCCAGGGCGTCGCGATCGAGTCGAGGGCCTTGGCGTCGTTCACCGCGATCGCGCGGAGCGAGTCCACGCGCGCCGCGAAGCCGGCGACGAGCGAGTCGCTCGCCTCCACCGCCGCGACGTCGCTCGCCCCCACCGCGTCCTGCAGCGCGCGCTGGTACGCGACGAGCGTGGCCGCGAGCGCCTGGCTGTGCGCGAGCGACTGCGCGTAGCTGTGCTCGACGAGGTCCTGCTCGCGCATCGCGCGGCGGCCGAGCCCCACGGTGACGGCGAGCGTGCAGACGAATCCGAGGGCGGCGACGGCGGGCAGCGCGAGGATCCGCGCCCGGAGGGAGAGCCTGGCGAACATGACGGGTGGTGCTGAAGGGTGGTCCAGCGGCCCTGACGCGCGACGCGCGCGTCCAGGAACTGCACACCCTTTGGTATCGGCGGGCGGGGGGCGAGACTTGAGGCGCGGTATCGCGCCGTGACCGCGCGTCGTGCCGTGACCGCGCGTCGTGCCGTGAGCGCGCGTCGCGCCGAGGCCGCCGGAGCGCGGCGCCGGCGGACCGGCGGGGCGTCAGCCCGCGGTGCCCACCGTGACCCGCTCGAACCAGTCGCGGGTGGTGTGCAGCCAGGTCCGGAGGCGCTCGCTCTCCTGCTGGAGCAGCCGGACCGCGTCGAGCCGCTCCGCGGGGTCCTGGTCGAGCCCGAAGAGGCGCTTCACGCGCTCCGCGGCGCGCGCGTACGGCATGGCGCCGAGCATGCGGGCCGCCCCCTCGATCCGGTGCGCCGAGCTGATCACCTGCTGGCGGTCGTCGGCATCGACCGCGGCGGCGAGGGCCGCGAGGTCGTCGGCGTCGGCCGCGAGGAACTCGCCGAGCGCGGCACGGAGCACGTCGGGGTCGTCCCCGAGCGCCTCCTTGAGCGCCTTGTGGCTGAGCGGCGCGGGCAACGTGACCGGGAGCGCCGTGGGCACCGGCGGCAGTTCGGCGGCCCCCGCGGGCCGCGCCGAGGGCGGCAGCCAGAAGCGGAGGGTCGCGTCGAGCTCCTTGAGGAGCGCCGGCTTGGCGAGGAAGTCGTCCATGCCGGCCTCGACGCACACCACGCGCTGCTCGTCGAACGCATTGCCGCTGAGCGCGATGATCGGCGTCCGGCCGAGCGACGCGTCGCGCTGCTCCTCGGCGCGGATGCGGCGCGCGAGCGTGAGCCCGTCCATCTCCGGCATGTGCAGGTCGGTGAGGACGAGGCCGTACCGGCCCGAGCGCCAGGCGGTGAGGCCGGAGTGCCCGTTGTTGTGCAGCTCGGCCGTGTAGCCGAGCACGCGCAGCTGCTTCTCGATCACGCGCTGCGCGATCGGGTGGTCCTCGCAGACGAGGATGAGCCGGCGCTCGGCGATGGCCTCCTCGACGGTCGAGCTCTCGGGGACGGGGATCGCGCGGTTCTCGCCCGTGGTGGTCGGGAGGTCGGGCTCGTCGCGGCCGGAGGCGATGGCGACGGCCCGGAGCAGCGACGAGCGGCGCGCGTGCGGCGCGAGGACCACGCCGCCGTCGCCGCGCAGCTCCGGCCGGAGGCTCGCGCCCTCGAAGAGCCGGACCACCTGCGTGCGCCCCGTGACCTCACCCGGCCCCACGCGCGCGCGGAGCGCGTGCTGCGCCTCGCGCGGGACGTCGGAGCCGGTGACGATCACGTCCACCGGCGTGGCGTCGGGGAGGGTGAGCACCTGCTCCGGCCCGACGAGGATGACCTGCGCGCCGCGCCCCTCGAGGAGCGACGCGACCCACTTGGCGTCGGCCTCGTGGTCCTGCTGCACCGCGACGCGGAGCCCGGTGAGCCAGATCGACGCGTCGCTCGTCTCCTCGTGGAGCCGCTCGAACGGGACGCGCACCGAGACGACCGTGCCCACACCGGGGAGGCTGCGCAGCTCGACGGTCCCGTTCATGAGGTCGACGATGCGGCGCACGAGCGCGAGGCCGAGCCCCGTGCCGCCCACCTGCGTGGTCGTCTCGTGCTCGCCGCGCTCGAACGGCGCGAAGAGCCGCGGCTGCACGTCGTACGGGATGCCGACGCCGGTGTCGGTCACGTCGAAGCGGAGCACGTGGTGCGTGGCGTCGACCGACTCCTGCACCGCGGCGAGGCGCACGCTGCCGCGCACGGTGAACTTGACCGCGTTGCTGAGCAGGTTGCCGAGCACCTGCCGGAGCCGCACCGCGTCGCCCATCATGAGCTCGCCGATCCGCGGGTCGACCGTCGCGCGGAGGCGCACGCCCTTCTCCTCGGCCGCGGACACGTAGAGCCCGGCCGTCGACTCGATCACGTCGTCGATCGAGATCGGGCGGCGCTCGACCGTCATCTTCCCCGCCTCGATGCGCGAGAAGTCGAGCACGTCGTCGAGGATGCGGCGCAGCGCGCGCGCGGAGTCGGCGATGGTCGCGAGCTGCTGCCGCTGGTCGGCGTCGAGCACCGTGCGCGCGAGCACCTCGAGCATGCCGCTGATGCCGGTCATCGGCGTGCGGATCTCGTGCGACATCGTCGCGAGGAAGACGCTCTTGGCGCGCGTCGCCTGCTCGGCCTCCTCCTTC
>CAZPJF010000065.1:0-12809 GCA_964586095.1 uncultured Gemmatimonas sp.
ATTCAGTCACGTGACTGGAGTTCAGACGTGTGCTCTTCCGATCTCTCGCGGTGCAGGCGCTGCACGGCGGCACGCGCGGCGTCGGGCGAGGAGACCGCGACGCCGTTCTCCTGCGGCGTGCTCGCGAGCTGCGGGCTCGCGACCCAGAGCTGCGGGCCCTCGAGCACGCCGGCCATCACCTGCGCGCGGAGCGAGAGGTGCTGCGGCGTGCCGATCATGAAGCGCGTCGTGGTGACGCCGTTGGCGATCATCACGCCGAGCTCGGCGGCGGCGAGGGAGTCGGGGAGCGGGCCATCGGCGAACAGGTGGGTGTGCAGGTCGGCGAGGCCGGGGATGAGCCAGCGGCCCCGGCCGTCGACACGCTCCGCGCCTTCGGGGACCGGGGTGCGCGCCGTCGGACCGATGGCGACGATGCGCCCGTCGCGCACGACGACCGTCTGGTCACGGAGCGTCGTCTCGGTGTGCATGGGCACCACGGAGACGCCGGTGATCGCGAGCGTGCCCGCGTGGCGCGCGCCGCGGTCCGGCGCGGGGAGCGCGGGGTCGATCGCGGCGGCGAGTTCATCGACCCAGCGCGCCATGGGCGGCGACGCGCGCACGCTGCTCGAGTTGACGAGCAGGGCGATGGTGAGGCCGCGCGCGGGATAGTGGCGCAGCTCGGTGAGGTAGCCGGGGAAGAAGCCGCTGTGGCCGCGCACCGGTCCCGCGGCGGTGGAGTCGCGGAGGATCATCCCGAGGCCGTAGCGCGTGCCGGGCCCCAGCCGCGCGGCGGGGCCGGTGAGCGCCTGCGGCAGGAGCGAGTCGCCGAAGGCGCGCCCGGAGAAGTGGACCGCGCCCCAGCGCGCCGCATCGGCGGCGGTCGCGGCGTAGCCGCCGCCCGCGCCCTCGAACTGCGGGTTCACGATCATCGTGCCGTCGGCGTCGAGCATCGCATCGCGGCCGCCGAACGGGTTCTGCGCGCCGGCGTACCCCTGCGAGAGTCCGGCGAGCATGCGTGCGTCCGACGGCATGGTCTCGACCAGGCGGTGCGGGCGGAGCAGCCGCTCGGCGATCTCGTCATCGATGGGACGGCCGGTGATGGCCTCGAGCACCAGCGCGAGCACGAGGTAGTTGGTGTCGGAGTACTCCCAGCCCGCGCCCGGCGCGAAGGGGGCAGCGACGCCGTGGAGGAAGCGCACCTGGTCGCGCGGGTCCCAGGGGCGCGCGGGATCGCGCATGAGCGCCGCGGCGAACTCCGGGCGGAACTCGTAGCGCACGAGCCCCGAGCTGTGCGTCATGAGGTGCCGCACGGTGATCGCCGCCGCATTCGGGAGCGAGTCGAACCACCCCTGCCCGCCCACGTACCTCGCCGCGGGCGCGTCGAGGTCGAGCCGGCCCTCGTGCACGAGCTGCAGGGCGACGGCGGCCACGTACGTCTTCCCCACGCTCCCCATCAGCAGGCGATGGTCGGTGCGCATCGGCACGCGGCGCGCGGTGTCGGAGAGGCCGCTCGCGACGGCGAGCACGCGGCCATTGGGATACGCCACCGCGAGCACCGCGCCGGGGAACCCGGCCTGTGCGCGGTAGGCGTCGAGCCGGGCCTGCAGCGCGGCGCGCGCGGCGTCCGCGGCCGTGTCGGCGGGAGCGCCCGGGGCGGCTCGACCGCTCGGCGCGCGCGGGACCCCGGGGCGTGTCGAAGCCGGGGCGAGCGCGAGCGTCGAGGCCACGAGTGCGACGCAACCGGCGAGCGCGAGAAGGCGGGACGGAGTCGACATCGGGAGCTGGGTTCGGGTCGTCCAGCGGGGCGTTCCTTCAGCGGGGCATGGCACGGCGCCCGTGCGGATACGCTCGCGCGGCCGTGAACGTGGTGCCCGGGTCGACCGCCACCGCGGTCCAACCGGTCCGACCGGTCCGCGCACCCGGCGCCAAGTGGCACCGTCGGGACGGGGTGGAGCCCGCACGATCGACGGGCCCCGTCCGTAGAGGATCCGGGCGCTGAGCCGCACCGCAGGGTCAACGCACTGCCGCGCAGGCGCGTCCTCCCTTCCACCTTCCCCCTTCCCCCTCCAGGCCGCACCGTCGCCGATGGCCTTGCCCCGCGTCCAGGGTGCCCGCATCCTCGCGCTCGCGATCGACCAGGCGAGCGGCGTTCCCGTCTACCTGCAGGTCTACGACGGCGTGCGCCGCGCCGTCCTCGAGGGCCTCGTGGAGCGCGGCTCGCGCCTGCCCTCCACCCGCTCGCTCGCCGCCGACCTCGGCATCTCGCGCAACACCGTGGTGATGGCGTACGAGAAGCTGCGCGGCGAGGGCTACGCCGTGGGACGCACCGGCAGCGACACGCGCGTGGCCGAGCGGCTGCCGGACGACGTGATGCGGCTCGTGGTGCGGAACGGCGCCCGCCCGCGGTCCGCGACGCGCCCGCGCACCCCGCAGGCCTCGGCCACCGCGCGCGCGATCGCGCCGTCGTGGCTCGCGGCGATGCGCCGCGCCGACGCGCCGCCCGGCGCCTTCCGCGCGGCGGTCCCTGCCACCGACCTCTTCCCGTACGCGCTCTGGGGACGCCTCCTCACGCGGCGGTGGAGCCGCATCACCGCGCGCGACATCGGCTACTCGAACACGCGCGGCTATCTCCCGCTGCGTACCGCGATCGCGGGCTACCTCGCCGCCGCGCGCGGCGTGACGTGCACGCCCGACCAGGTCTTCCTCACGAGCGGGGCGCAGGGCGCGCTCTCGATCGCCGCGCGCATCGCCGTGGACCAGGGCGACGTCGCGTGGGTGGAGGACCCGGGCTACGTGGGCGCGAACGGGGCGCTCACCGCCGCCGGCGCCCGGCTCGCGCACATCCCGGTCGATGCCGAGGGGCTGCGCGTGGACGAGGGGATCCGCATCGCACGGACCGCGCGCGCGGCGTTCGTCACCCCGTCGCGCCAGATGCCGCTCGGCGTGCCGCTCTCGCCGGCGCGGCGCGCCGCGCTGCTCGCGTGGGCCGCCGAGCAGCGGAGCTTCATCATCGAGGACGACTACGACTCGGAGCTCCGCTTCGCCACGCGGCCGCTCCCCGCGCTGCAGACGGAGGACGAGCACGGGTGCGTGCTCTACGTGGGCACGTTCAGCAAGGTGATGTTCCCCGCGCTGCGCATCGGCTACCTCGTGGTGCCGCCCGGGCTCGTCGAGGTCACGAGCGCGGTGCGCTTCCAGCACGACGTGCATCCGCCGACGCTCGAGCAGCAGGTCCTCACCGACTTCATCGAGCTGGGACACTTCGAGCGGCACGTGCGCCGCCTGCGGCAGGTGTACCTCGAGCGGCAGCAGGCGCTGCGCGAGGGCGTGCAGCGGCACCTGCGCGGCATCCTCGAGATCCCGCCGGGCGAGGGCGTGCTCTCGCTCATGGGATGGCTCGCCGAAGGCATCCCCGACACCGAGGCCGCGCGCGCCGCCGCCGAGCAGGGCGTGGAGCTGCTGCCGCTCAGCCGGCTCGCGCATCACCCGGTGCCGCCGGGCCTCGTGCTCGGCTACGCCGGCCTCAACCTCGCCGACATCGCCGAGGGCGTGGAACGCCTCGCGCGCGCGCTCACCCTGCTGGCCAGGAGGAACGGATGACGCAGCGCATGGTGGCAGCCGTGGTGCTCATCGCCGCGATCACCGCGGTGGTCGCCCCTCCACTCGGAGCGAGCGTCCCGTCGCGCGCGACGCCCCGCGCACTGCCCGACCCACTCCGCGCCGCCGCGGACAGCGCGCTCGCCCTCGGTTCCGGCGGCGGTCCCGCCGGCCCCTGGCCCGACCTCACCGACGCCCCCCGGCGCCGGTACGCCGAGCGGCTCGACCGCGTGGCCGCGATGCTGCGGGCGATCGAGCCCGCCGCGCTCCGCACGCCGGAGGAACGGCTGCTCCTCGACAACCTGCGCGAGAGCGTCGAGGGCGACATCGGCAGCCGGGTCTGCCGCACCCATCTATGGTATGCGCCGAGCGCGTTCGGCGGGTGGCACATCGCCGCGAGCAACTGGGCCCGCAACGTGCGCGTCCACGACGCCGCGGCGCGCACCGGCGCGCTCGAGGCGCTCCGCGCGCTCCCCGGCTACATCGCCGCCGAGCGCGCCATGCTCCAGCGCGGGCTCGACAGCGGCTACGTGTCGAGCGCGCCCGTGATCGAGGGGGTGCTGCGGCAGTACGCCGACCTCCTGCCGGAGGCCCTGGAGCGCTCGCCGCTCGCCGCGCCGGTCACGCGCGACACCACGGCGCGATTCCGCGCCGAATGGATGCAGGTGCTGGGTGAGGTGGTCCGGCCGGCCGTCGAGCGGCAGCGCGACTGGCTGCGCGAGAGCTACCTCCCGCACACCCGCGCGGACGGCAGCCTCACCACGCTGCGCGACGGCCCGGCCTGCTACCGCGCGATGATGCGGCAACGGACCTCGGTGGACCTCGATCCCGCGAGCCTGATCCCCGAGGCGCGCGCGGAGATCGACCGCCTCCACGCGTTGCTGGCGCCGATGATCCGCGCGCAGACCGGCACGGGCGTGAGCGACGGCATCCGCGTCCTCAAGTCCGACCCGCGCTTCACCTTCCCCGCGCGCGACAGCACGCTCGCCGCCTATCGCGCCATGAGCGCGGTGGCGCAGCAGCGCTACCCGCGCGTGGTCGCGGGCTTCGCGCCGGAGTCGATCGCGGTGGTCGCCTACCCCGAGTTCCAGGAGCGCGCCGGCGTCCCGCCGAGCTACCAGCGGGCGCCCGACGACCGCAGCCGTCCCGCCTGGTTCCTCGTGAACCTCGCGCGCCCCGAGCGGATGGCCGTCGCCAACGCCGTCGCGCACGAGGGATACCCGGGACACCACCTGCAGCGCATCGCGGCGTCGCAGGCGACGAGCGTGCATCCCGTCATGCGGCAGCTCGGCGTGGGGGCCTTCTCCGAGGGATGGGGCATCTATTCCGAGGACCTCGGCGCCGAGATGGGGCTCTACACCACCGCGCTCGACAGCATCGGGCACCTCGTGCACCTGCTCGACGTGGCGGTCGCGTACTACCTCGACGCCGGCACGCACGTGCACGGCTGGACGCGCGCACAGCTCATCGACTCGATGTATGTCCTCGGCGGCCGCACGCGCGCGCAGGCCGGGGACTACGCGGACCGGCACGCCGGCACCCCGGGGCAGCTCGCCACCTACTACGTGGGGTACCGCGTGATCCGCGCCGCGCGCGCGGAGGCGGCGCGCGCGCTCGGAGCGCGGTTCGACGCGGCGCAGTTCAATCGCGAGGTGATCCGGCACGGGTCGATCACGCTCAGCTCGCTGCAGGCGGTGCTGGCGCGGTGGGTCGCGGAGGGCAGGGCGGCGGCTGGCACCGCGCCGCGCTGAGCGATCGGAGGCCCGAGGGCGGGCGGCTACCCGATCGCCAGCCCGCGGATGAGCGCCACGGCGAGCGCGACGAGCACCACGAGCGAGAGTGTGACCGTGGCGGCGACGCGCGGTCCGACGCGCGCCACGGCGCGCAGGTCCACGCCGAGCCCGAGCGCCGCCATCGCGAGCACGGTGAGCACCGTCGAGAGCGTCTTGCTCGCGCCGGCGAGCGATGCGCCGACGATCCCCGTGGAGCGCAGCCCCGCGAGCACCAGGAACCCGATGATGAACCACGGCACCGCGCCTGCCAGCGGCAGCAGCGCGCGCCCCCGCCGCGCCCCGAAGGCCGCGCGGTCCGCCGGCGCGAGCGCGCCGCGGTGCGTCACGGTGAAGAAGAGCACCACCGGCCCGAGCATGAGCACGCGCACCAGCTTCACGAGCGTGCCCACCTGGCCCGCGAGCGTGCTCACCGGGAAGGCGGCGGCGAGCACCTGCGGCACCGCGTACACCGTGAGGCCCGCGAGCACACCGTACTGGAAGTCGTCGAGGCCGAGCGGCTGCGCGAGGTGCGGCAGCCCGAGCACCACCGCCACGCCGAGGATCGCGGTGAAGGCGATCGCCGAGGCCACGTGCTCGCGCCCGGCGTGGATCACCGGCGCGATGGCGGCGATGGCGGAGTTGCCGCAGATGGCGTTGCCCGAGGCGACGAGCACGGCCAGCGGGTGCGGGAGCCCGAGCGCACGCCCGATGCCGTAACCGAGCGCGAGCCCCAGCACCACGAGCGTGACGATGCCGAGCGCGAGCCGCGGGCCCGCCTGCACGAGGAGCGGAAGGTCGACCGACGCGCCGAGGAGGACGATCGCGACCTCGAGGAGCTCCTTGGCGGCGAGGTCGATGCCGGGCGTGAAGCGCTCGGGAGGGGTCCACGCGGTGCGCGCGACCATGCCGACCAGGATCGCCGCGACGAGCGGCTCGACCACCACCTGCGCGAGGAGCGCCTGCTGCGTGAAGGCGAGCGCGTAGGCGAGGAGGGCCGCGCCGGCGGTGAGGGCGAGTCCGGGCGCGGTCTTGGCGGCGGTCACTGCATGAGGTTATTCCCGGCGAGGCTTATTGGCAACGCCGCGGCGTCTGGCGGTATCAGACATGCGATCCGTGCCCCGACCCGCGGGATCCGCGATCCCGCCGTGGTCCCGCTCCCCGCTCCCGCCCCCACCATGCGATCGTCCCGCTCCGTCAGCCGACGCGGTCTCCTGCTGGTCGTGCCTCTCGCCCTGCTCGCGCTCGGCGCCGCCCCCGAACGCGTGCGCGCGCAGGTCGCGCCAGCCCCACCGGCCCCGGCCGCACCGGCGACCGGCGCGGCGCGCGACACCACGCAGAACGCCGCGCTGCGGGTGTTCCTCGACTGCAACGAGCGCGGCTGCGACCGCGACTTCCTCGTCACCGAGATGACGTGGGTGAACTGGATGCGCGACCGGCTCGATGCCGAGTTCCATGTGCTGGTGACGTCGCTCGAGACCGGGAGCGGCGGGCGGCGGTTCCAGGTGGTCGCGATCGGGCAGCGCGCGTTCGCGGGGCAGGCGGACACGCTCGAGTTCACGACCAATCCCAACGATGCCGACGACACCATCCGCCGCGCGCTGATGCGCGTGGTCGGCCAGCTCCTGCTGCCGCACGCCGCGCGCGGTCCGCTCGGCGCGCGGCTCAGCGTGAGCTACGCGGCACCCGAGGGCGGCAGCGCCGCCGGCGCGCCCGCGCGCGACAAGTGGGACTTCTGGACGTTCAGCATCTCGACCAACGGGTTCCTGCAGGGCGAATCGCGGCAGAGCTTCACGAACATCTGGAACGAGTTCGAGGCCAACCGCACCACCGAGCAGTGGAAGGTGCGGAGCGGGCTCACCTACTCGTACGACGAGTCGAAGTTCACGCTCGACAGCGGCGAGACGTTCACCGCGATCCGCCGCTACCTGGGCGGGAACGCGATGGTCGCGCGGAGCGTGGGCGACCACTGGTCGGTGGGCGGGCGCGTGATCGCGCTGCGGTCGGACTTCAACAACATCGACCTCTCGCTCAACGCCGCGGGGGCGGTCGAGTGGAACTACTTCCCGTACAAGGAGGCGCAGCGGCGGAGCCTCGCCGTGCTGTACACGCTGGGCGCGCGGAGCTTCCGGTACCAGGAGGTGACCATCTACGACCGCGAGCGCGAGACGCGCCCGGTGCACACGCTCGACGTGACGCTCACCGCGCGGCAGAAGTGGGGGCAGGCGAACGTGACCGTGTACGGCTCGCAGTACCTCGACGCGCTCAGGTACTACAACGCCGGCGTGTGGGGCGGGGTGGAGGTGCGGCTGGGGAAGGGGCTGTCGTTCAACGTCGACGGGCGGCTGATGCGGGTGCGCGACCAGCTCTTCCTGCCGCGCGGGGGGCAGAGCGACGAGGAGGTGATCGCGCGGCAGCAGGCGCTGGCGACGAACTTCCGGTACTTCACGTTCTTCGGGGTGCGGTACCAGTTCGGGTCGATCTTCAACAGTGTGGTGAATCCGCGGTTCGGGAACCTGCGGGGGGATGGGTTTTGATCCAGGAGGATCGAGGATGCACCTGAGCGGGCCAGTCTACCAGCTTCGCGCCGACCACGCGCATCATCGCTGGCTCGGGACCGCGCAGAGCACCATGAAACCGATCGGCCTGCTGCTTCGCGGCAAGCCGCTCAAGGCCGTCTGGGACCCTCCGCTGCTGGAGGATCTCCTCGACGACGAGCTCCCCGACGGTCCGGTGGCGGACTGCGCGCATTTCGACGGAGGCCCCACGTTCAGCCGGGCGGCGGTCGACCACCTGCGCGACCTGCTGGAGCCCAACGGCGAGCTGCTGCCGGTGCGCTATCCCGGCGGGGAGTACTTCGTCTACAACGTGATGACCGTGGTCGACGCGCTCGACGAGTCGCGGAGCGACATCCTGTGGTCCGACGACGGGCAGCGCATCCTCAACATCCGGCGGCACGAACTCCGTGCCGACCGGATCGGGGAGGCGACGATCTTCCGCCTGCCGAGATCCGGGAACCCGGTCCCGTACGTCACACCGCCGTTCGTTGAGCGCGTGCAGGGGAGTGGGCTCACCGGGTTCATGTTCGAATTGGTCTGGCAGGGACCCTGAGGGCGGGAGCGCTCCGCGGCTCCTCAGTCACCGCGCTCCATCGCGCGCCGCTCCTCGGCGAGCGCCTCGAGCTCCGCGATCACGGCGAGATCCTTCGGCCGCCCCGCGGCGCGCTTGAGCCAGATGAGCCACGGCAGGTCGATCAGCCGGATCTCGCGGTCGAACACGGTCACTGCGGTCGTGTGGGCGAGGAGGTCGTCGTAGCCGCCGCCGCCCACGAGCTCGCCGAGCAGGTCGACGTCGCCGGCGGTGGTGGAGAGCGTGAAGTTGAGCCCCTGGCGCAGGGTGCGCACCGACCAGTCGAAGGGGAGCCCGCGCGGCGCGCCGCGCAGGTACGGTTCGAACGGCGCCAGTGCGCGCACGAGCCGCTCGAGGTTCGCATCGGTGCGCGCGTAGCAGAAGTCGACGTCCTGCGTGACGAGCGACGACCCGTGCGCGCGCGCGGCGATCCCGCCGACGAGGATGCATTCCACGCCGGCGTCCGCCAGGGCCCGGATCAGCCGTGCGAGCCCGGTCATGGCGAGGGGCGTTCCGACACGGCGCGCCGGAGTGCGGCGCCGAGCTCGCGGACGTCCTCGTTCAGGCGAAGCCGCTCGTCGATGGAGCGCCGGAGGTTCTCGCGGAGCAGCGTGCGGTCCACGTCGCGCTTGTACGCGGCGACGACGGGGTCCTCGGCGTCGAGCGGTGCGAGGCGGCACTCCAGGCGGAAGCCGGCGGCGGCGAGGAGGCGTTCGAGCGTGGCGACGGTCGGGTTGGCGAGCCCGCGCTCGAGCCGCGCAATGGCGGGCTGGGACGTGCCGGCGCGCTCGGCGAGCTCGTGCTGGCTGAGGCCGGCGGCGCGTCGGGCGGTGGCGAGGAGATGGGCGGGCTCGTTCATAATCTATACGATATAAAAATACCTCTGAGAATATGGCGCAAGGCTGTCCTCCACCGCCGTTCGTGGTGATGTGCCCTGTGCCCGGGGCATCCATACAAGGGAACGTACCTGTCCGCGATCGGAAGGTGGGGTCTCGAAGCGCACGTGGGGCCAACGAGGAAGCGGCGTCCCGAGTGACCCGAGGCTGGTGCGCGATGCCGGGCCGTATCGGGCCGTACAGCCCGGTCCGACCCTTGACGGTACATACAACGTCACTACACTATCATGAGCGCCCCCCGTTTCGTATGGATGCAGCCAAGGCCGCGCTGAACATCCGCAAGCACGGTGTGACGTTCGACGAGTCCGCCACGGCATTCCAGGACGAGGAAGCGCTGGTGATGCCGGATCCGGACCATTCGATCGGGGAGGAGCGGTTCGTGCTCCTGGGGCTGCGCGCGTCGCTCCGGTTGCTGGTGGTGGTGCACTGTGAACTCGAGCATGGCGCCGTGATCCGGCTGATCTCCGCCCGGCGGGCTGACCGGAGCGAGCGCGATGCCTATGCGAAGCGGAGCCGTTGATGCGCAAGCGCTATGACTTCTCCGGGGCGGAGAAGAACCCCCACGCCAAGCGGATGAAGCAGTCGGTGACGATCCGGCTGGATCGCTCCACCCTGGCGTACTTCCGTGCGCTCGCGGAGGAATGCGAGCTGCCCTACCAGACGCTGATCAACCTGTACCTGCGTGACTGCGCGGCAACGGGTCGGAAGCTGGAGCTGTCGTGGCGGCCGGCGACGCCAGGCGCGGCCTGACGGTGACCCGCCCGCGCATCGACCCCGCCGACCTCGTCCCGACGCCGATCGAACGCGCGTCGACGATCCCGTCCGCCTGGTACGTGGATCCCGCGTTCCACGCGCTCGACCGCGACGCGGTCTTCGCGCGGACCTGGCAGGCGGTCGGCGACCTCGGCGAGCTCCCCGAGCCGGGGAGCTACCTCACGGCGACGGTCGCGGACGACCCGGTGATCGTGCTGCGCGACCGGGAGGGGGCGCTGCGCGCCTTCTTCAATGTGTGCCGGCACCGGGGCGGGCCGCTGGCGACCGAGCCGAGGGGCTGCGTGCGCGCGCTCACCTGCCAGTACCACGGGTGGACCTACCTGCTCGACGGGTCGCTGCGCGGCGTGCCGCGGTGGGACCGCGTGGACCTGTTCGACAAGAAGGACTACGGCCTCGTCCCGCTGCGGGTGGAGACGTGGCAGGGGCAGCTGTTCGTGAACCTCGACGCCGGGGCTGCGCCCCTGTCGGCGACGATGGAGGGGATCGCCGAGCGGATCGCGCCGGTGCGGCTCGACGCGATGACGTGCGCGCATCGCGTGGACTACGAGGTGGCCTGCAACTGGAAGGTCTACATCGACAACTACCTCGAGGGCTACCACGTCCCGTACGTGCACCCGGAGCTGATGAAGATGTACGACTTCCGGAAGTACACGACGGAGGTGCAGGAGACGTACTCCCTGCAGTGGAGCCCGCTCGAACCCGGCGACGCGCCGTACGCGATCCGTCCCGGGGACAACGCCTACTACGTGGCGGTCTTCCCGAACTACATGCTGAACGTGCTGCCCGGGCGGGTGCAGACGAACGTGGTGCGGCCGCTGGGCCCGGACCGGTGCCGGGTGGAGTTCCGGTTCTACTATGCGGAGGCCGCCGGGGAGGCGGCGCAGCGGGCGATCGCGGACGACGTGGCGTACAGCGACGCGGTGCAGCGCGAGGACGCGGACATCTGCGCGCACGTGCAGCGGGGGCTCGGCTCGCGGGCGTACGACCGGGGGCGGTTCTCGGTGGAGATGGAGTTGGCGGTGCATCATTTCCAAGAACTGTTGAAGCGGATGTATCGGTGAAGGCGGGGTTGCGGTCCGGGCGACGCGCGGGATGAGCCGCGGTGTGTCGTGCGGCAGGTGCGCACGCGTGTTCCGCGTCGCAGATTGCCGGCGAGGAGGTTCCCATGGACCGTCGTCGCGTGATCCAGCACGGACTGGCCGGCGTGGCCGCGCTCGCGGTGCCCGCCGGGGCGCGGCGTGCACTCGCTCAGCTGGCAGTCGACCGGCCGTACCTCGATGCGGCCATGCGCGCGGCCCACTGGCTGGAGCGCACGGCGCAGCGCGGTGCGCACGGGATCCACTGGTTCGCCGACCCGGACCGGCCCGGCAGGGTGGGTTACGACCTGTACAACGGGACCACGGGCGTGCTCCCGTTCTGGGCGGAGCTGCACGCGGCGACGGGTGAGCGGCGCGCGGCGAAGTTCGTGCAGGGCGCCGCGGACCACCTGGTGCACGCGCTCGAGTCGGTGCGACGCGAGGACGCGGGGCTCTACACGGGCCTCGCGGGGCTCGGCTGGGCGCTCGCCATCGCCCACGGGGTGACGGGAGACGCCGCGCATCGCGCCGCCGCACTGCGTGCGCGCGACCTCGTGCACGCGGCCGCGCGGCGGGAGTCCGCGGGGAAGGGGCGCGCGATGACCGCACGCTGGGCCGACTCGACGGACATCATCTCCGGCGGCGCGGGGACGGGGCTCTATCTCCTGTGGGCTCACCGCACGTTCGACGACACGGGGAGCCTCGCGCTCGCGCGCGAGGCGGGCGCGGCGCTCCTCGCGGACGCGCTGCCTGGCCCGGCCGAGGGACAGCTGCGGTGGAAGGTGAACGCGACAATCCCGCGCGAGTACCCGAACTTCTCGCATGGCACGGCGGGTGTGGCGACGTTCCTAGCGCGGCTGCACGCGGCTACGGGGGCGCCGGAGTTCCTTGACGCGGCTATCGCGGGTGCGCGGTACCTGCAGGCGATCGCGACGCCGACGGCCGACGCCGGGCGGATGGTGCACCATTCGACGCCGGGGAACGAGCAGCTCTTCTATATGAGCTGGTGCCACGGGCCGGCGGGGACGGCCAGGCTGTTCCATGCGCTGCACGCGATCACGAAGGACGCGGGCTACGGGCGATACGCGGACCAGCTGGCGGCGGCGACGATCGCGATGCGGGTGCCGGAGCGGTCGCCGGGGTTCTGGAACAACGTGGGACTGTGCTGCGGGAACTGCGGGGTGGTGGAGTACTACGTGTCGCGGTACGGGCGGCTGGGGGATGCGAGGGCGCTGGCGTTCGCGCGGCGGGTGGCGGACGATGCCATCGCGAGAGGGATGCGGGAGGGGGAGGGGATGAAGTGGGTGCAGGCGGAGAATCGCACGTCGCCCGAGGCCGTCGTGGCGCAGACGGGGTTGATGCAGGGGGCGGCGGGGGTGGGGCTTGCGATGTTGCAGCTGGACGCGGCGGGGAGTGGTCGGCAGCGCGTGAGTGTGCTCCCCGACGCCGCGTAGTCCATCGGGTTCGAGATTCCGGTCAACATTGTCAGGATCGGGAAGGCTATCTCGACAATCGAGGAGAGCGATCAAGATGGCCACGAGCGGCTTCATCGCGCTCACCGATCCCGACTGGCACGCATTCCTGTCTCG
>CAZPJF010000066.1:0-12699 GCA_964586095.1 uncultured Gemmatimonas sp.
ATGGCCTCACGCACCTCGGCGAGCCGCTGGTGCGCCTCTCCCACCGCGGCGCGGTCCGCCTGCGCGTCGCCGAACGCGTCGAGGATCCGCAACTGCGCCTCCGGCTCGAGCAGCGCCTGCGCCTCGTGCTGCCCATGCACGTTCACGAGCTGGCGTCCGATCTCGGCGAGCAGCGACGCCGTGACCGGCGACCCGTTCACCCACGCGCGCGCCCGGCCCCCGGCGCCCGCCGGCACCTCCCGCTTGAGCACCAGGGTGCCGTCGCTCTCGATCCCGCGCGCGTCGAGCCCGGCGAGGAGGTCGGCGCGCTCGGTGACGTCGAACACCCCCTCGACCGTCGCCTTGTCCGCCCCCGTGCGCACCAGGTCGCTGGACGCGCGCTCGCCGATCAGGAGCCCGAGCGCGCCGACGATGATCGACTTCCCCGCGCCGGTCTCGCCGGTGAGCACGTTGAACCCGCTGGCGAGCGGGAGCGTCACCGCGTCGATGATCGCGAGGTTGCGGATGCGCAGTTCGGTGAGCACGGCCCGAAGCTTAGCGCTGCCGCCGCGGCCGCGGCATCCCGGCGCCGCCGGCCGGCGCCGGACCACTCACCGGTCGCGCTCGTCGAGGCCGCCCCAGTGCAGCTTGCGGCGGAGCCGCGTGAAGAACGTCGTCCCGTCGAAGCGCACGAGGTGGACCGGGTGGGGATCGCGGCGGACCACCAGGTGCTGGCCCGGGGCGACCACCGTCCCCACCTGGCCGTCGGCGGTCACGAGCACCTCCTCCGATGCGTCCTCGACCTCGACCCGCACCGTCGCGTCCGGCGGGAGGATGGTGGGGCGCAACGCCAGCGTGTGCGGCGCCACCGGCGTCACGATGATCGCGTCGAACGTCGGCACCACGATCGGCCCGTTCGCCGAGAGCGAGTACGCGGTGGAGCCGGTCGGCGAGGAGAGCACGAGGCCGTCGGCCGCGAACGCGCTGATGAGGTCGTCATCGGCGAACACGCGCAGCCGCAGGACGCGGGCGTATCCGCCCTTGTGGATCGCGACGTCGTTGAGGGCGCGGATGCGCACGCCAAGCGACCCGTCCTCGTCGGTGGTCGTGGCCTGCAGCGTCATCCGCGGCTGCACGCGATGGTCGCCGCGCGCGAACCGCGCGAACGCCGCGGGGAACTCCTCGTGGTTGCACGCGGTGAGGAACCCGAGCTTTCCGAGGTTCACCCCGAAGAGCGGCACCGGCGCGCCGGAGAGGAAGCGCGCCGCACGCAGGAGGGTCCCGTCGCCGCCCAGCGCGATGAGCGCGTCGACCTGGTCGGGCCGCGCGAGCAGGTGCCGGCTCCCCGCCGGCTCGAGCAGCGAGGACTCGAAGCGGAGCGAGAAGCCGTGCCCCGGCGCCTCGTGCTGGAGGAGCCGCAGGATCTCGGCGAGGCCGTCGTACCCGTCGTGGCCGAGGACGCCGAGCCGGACCGTCACCCCGCGATCGCCTCGCTCTCGTGGAGCGCGCGGACGCGCGCGGCGATGCCCGCCGCGTCGAGCCCGCACTGCGCCAGCTGCCGCGCCCGCGACGCCGCGTAGATGATCCGGTCCGGGACGCCGAGCGCGTGGACGCGCACCGCCGGGTCGTGCGCCGCGACCACCGAGGCCATGAAGGCCCCGAACCCGTTGATCACGGTGCCCTCCTCGACCACGACCAGCTGCTGGTGCGTCGCGAGCAGCGCGGTGAGCGTCGTCGCGTCGTACGGCTTCAGGAACCGGCAGTTCACGACCGTGACCGGCAGGCCGTCGGCCGCCAGCGCGTCGGCGGCCTTGAGCGACTCGGCGACCATGGTGCCCACCGCGAGGATCGCGACGCGCTCGCCGCGCCGCAGCACCTCCCACGTGCCGTACGGCACCGCCGGGACCTCGCGCGCCGGGGGTACCACGTCCGGCGGCACGTCGCGCGGATACCGCACCGCGAACGGGCCCGCCTCGTGCGTCATCGCCGTGCGCAGGAGCCCCACGAGCTCGGCCCCGTCCTTGGGCGCCGTCACCGTCATCGACGGCACCGCGAGCAGGTACGCGATGTCGTAGAGCCCGGCGTGCGTCTCGCCGTCCTCGCCGACCAGGCCCGCACGGTCCAGCGCGAAGATCACGGGCAGCGACTGGATCGCGACGTCGTGCACGATCCCGTCGAAGGCGCGCTGCAGGAAGGTCGAGTAGATCGCGACGACGGGCCGGATCCCCTGCGTCGTGAGGCCGGCCGCGAACGTCACGCCGTGCCCCTCGGCGATCCCCACGTCGAAGAACCGCGCCGGGTGCTCCCTGGCCACGATCCCGGTGCCGGTGCCGCTCGGCATCGCCGCCGTGATCGCCACGACCGGCGGGAACTCGTGCATCAGCTCGGCCATCGCCTTGCCGAAGACCGCCGTGTAGTTGGGGTTCGCCGCCGACGTCTTGAGCTGCTTGCCCGTCGCGGGATCGTGCCCCGGCGGCAAGGCGTGCCACTTCTCGCCGTGCTCACCCGCCGGGAAGCCCTTCCCCTTGGTCGTGATGACGTGCACGAGGCGCGGGCCCTTGAACTCGCGGACCGCCTTGAACGTCTCCACCATCTGGGCGATGTCGTGCCCGTCGATCGGACCGAAGTACCGGAACCCCAGCTCCTCGAAGAGCACGCCCGGCGTGAGGAAGGCCTTCACCGACTCCTCCCAGCGCCGGACCAGCGTGCCGGCGTCCTTGAACACGCCCTTCGCATGGTCCGCCCAGTCGCCGATCGCGCTGCGCAGGCGGTTGTAGATCGGGTTGCGCTGGACCGACGTGAGGTACTTGTGCATCGCGCCGACGTTCGGCGCGATCGACATCTCGTTGTCGTTCAGGATGACGATGAAGTCGCGCTCCGAGTGCCCGGCGTTGTTGAGCGCCTCGTACGCGAGCCCGGAGCCGAGCGAGCCGTCGCCGATGATCGCGGCGACCTTGAAGTCCTCGCCCTTGAGGTCGCGCCCCGCCGCGATGCCGAGCGCCGCCGAGATCGACGTCGCCGCATGCCCCGCGCCGAAGGTGTCGTACTCGCTCTCGGTTCGCTTGAGGAAGCCCGAGATGCCCCCCTCCTGCCGGAGGGTGTGCATGAGCGCCTTGCGGCCCGTGAGCACCTTGTGGGGGTACCCCTGGTGCCCGACGTCCCACACGAGCTGGTCGCGCGGCGTCTCGAACGCCGTGTGCAGCGCGATGGTCAGCTCCACGACGCCGAGGCCGGCGCCGATGTGGCCGCCCGTGACCGAGCAGGTCTCGATCAGGAAGTCCCGCACCTCCTGGGCGAGCTGCCGGCGCTCCTCCGCGGACATCGTCCGGAGGTCGGCGGGGGACTTCACGCGGTCGAGCAGGGTCATCGCAGGAGCAGGTTGGGGGAGGAACGAGGGTAGCTTGTCACCATCGGCGGGCAGGCGCCACCCTCATGAACGCCGCGCGACCACGAAGCGTGCGAGGAACTCGAGCTCGGGCGTGAGGGCGCCGTGGGCCTGGAGCCCCGCGCAGGCCTCGCGCACGAGCGTCTCGGCCCGGGCCTTGGCCCCCGCGATGCCGAGGAGCGCCGGGTACGTGCTCTTGCGGAACTGGAGGTCCTTGCCGGCGGTCTTCCCGAGCTGGTCGGTGGTCGCCGTGATGTCGAGCACGTCATCGGCGATCTGGAAGGCGAGCCCGACCGACGCGCCGTACCGGCCGAAGGCCTCGAGCAGCCCGTCCGAGGCCCCGGCGGCGAGGCCGCCGAGGCGCATCGACGCCTCGATCAGCGCCCCGGTCTTGCAGCGGTGGATCCGCTCGAGCTGCTCGAGGTCGAGCGAGAGCCCCTCGCCCTCGAGGTCGAGCAGCTGCCCGCCGATCATCCCGCCGGCGCCGGAAGCCTGCATCAGCGTGCGCACGATCGTCCCGCGGACCGCGCTCGTGAGCCCGAGCGCCGCGGCCGCCTCGTCGGCCGCCATCGCCGCGAGCGGGACCATCGCCATGCCGGCCGCGGTCGCGGCCGGGACGCCATGGACCTTGTGCACCGTGGGCCGTCCGCGCCGCATGTCGTCGTCGTCCATGCACGGGAGGTCGTCGTGCACCAGCGAGTACGCGTGCACCACCTCGACCGCCGCGGCGAGCGCGCTCACGTCATCCCGGCCGCCGGCGGCGCGGTAGGCCGAGAAGACGAGGATGGCGCGGAGGCGCTTCCCCTCCCCCTGCAGCGCGTACCGGATCGCGTCGGCGACGGGGCCCGTCTCGCCGGCGAGCCGGCGCGCCACGAGCGCCTCGAGCGCCCGCCCCACCGCCGCCCGGTCGTGCGCGAAGTCGATCGGCATGACGCCCGTCGCGTTCACTCGCGGGCCTCCAGCACGCCCTGCGACTGCTCGATGAGCGTGCGCACCTTCCCGTCCGCGTCGGCGAGCGCGGCCTGCGCCTCGCGCAGCCGCGCGATCCCCTCCTCGAAGAGCCGCAGCGCCTCCTCGAGCGGCAGGTCGTCGCGGTCGAGCGTCGCGGCGATCTGCTCCAGCCGCGCGAGCGTCTGTTCGAAGGTCATCGGTCCGTCCGCAGGTGGGGGGCGTCGGCGTGCACCGACTCGGCCCGCGCGCGCACGCGGCCGTCGCGCACGAGGAGGTCGAAGGGCATCCCCTCGGTGAACGCGGCGCGCGACGCGAGGGTTGCACCGGAGTCGGCGCGGGCCACGGCGAAGCCGCGCGCGAGCACCTGCAGCGGCGAACGCGCGTCGAGCGCGGCGCCGGCCCGCCCGAGCGTCGCCTGCCGGCGGTCGATCGCGCGCCGCGCCGACTGCGCGATGCGCGCGACCACGCGCTCCGCGCGCGCACGCCGCCGCTCGGTCAGCAGCCGCGCGCGCTGGGCGAGCGCGTCGGCCCGCCGGTCCAGCGCGCGGCGGCCGACGTCGAGCCGGTCGTCGAGCCCGTCCGCCATCATGCCGGCGAGCCGCGTCACGTACTCGCGCAGTTCATCGAGCACCGGCACCGCGTGCTCGGCCGCCACGCTCGGCGTCGCGGCGCGCAGGTCGGCCACGAGGTCGGCGATCGTCACGTCGGTCTCATGCCCGACCGCCGAGATCGTCGGGATGGGGCAGGCGGCGATGGCGCGCGCGACCCCCTCGTCGTTGAAGCACCACAGGTCCTCGCGCGACCCGCCCCCGCGCCCGATGATGAGCAGTTCGGGCCGCGCCAGCGCCGGGTCCTCAACGCGGGCCTCGCCCCGCACCCACCGCGCGAGCCGGTCGAGCGCCGCGCGGATCGACTCGGGCGCGCCCTCGCCCTGCACCAGTGCGGGGAGGACGGCCACGTGCGTCCCCGGGTGCCGGCGCCGGAGCACGGCGACGATGTCGCGCAGCGCCGCGCCCTCGCTGCTCGTGATCACCGCGACCGTGCGCGGGAGCCGCGGGAGCGCGCGCTTCCGCGCGGGGTCCAGCAGGCCGTCCTTCTCGAGGCGCGCCCGGGTCTCGTCGAAGCGCTTCTGCCAGAGGCCCTCGCCGTCCGCCTCGAGGGCCGTGACGACGAACTGCATCTTGCCGCTCGTCGGCCAGACCGTGAGCTGGCCGTACGCGCGGACCTGCGCCCCGTCGGCCGGCACCTCGCGGATGCGGCCCGTGCTCCCCTTCCAGACCACCGCCGCGACCTGCGCGTCGGCGTCCTTGAGCGTGAAGTACCAGTGCCCGCTCGGGTACCGCTTGAAGCCGGAGACCTCCCCGCGCACCCAGAGCTTCGGGATGCCGCCCTCGAGCACGTCCTTCGCCGCGGAGGTGAGGTCGTGGATCGAGAGCGCCTCGGCGGAGGTCGCGCCGGGATGCGTCACGCGCGGGCGCCGCCCTCGTGACGGAGCCGCGCCGCCCGCACCGTGTTGGCGAGCAGCATCGCGATCGTCATCGGCCCCACGCCGCCCGGCACCGGCGTGATCCGCGACGCCACCTGGCTCACGTCGTCGAACCGCACGTCGCCGACGATGCGATAGCCCTTCTTGGCGGCCGGGTCGTCCACGCGGTTGATGCCCACGTCGATGACCACCGCGCCGGGCTTGACCATGTCGGCGGTCACCATCTCCGGCTTCCCGATCGCCGCGATCAGGATGTCCGCCCGGCGCGTGTGCGCCGCGAGGTCCCGGGTGCGGGAGTGGCAGATCGTCACCGTGCAGTCCGCGCCCTTGCCGGACTGGATGAGCAGCGCGGCCATCGGCTTGCCGACGATCGTCGACCGCCCGAGGATCACCGCCTCCTTCCCCGACGTCTCGATGCCGCTCTCGGTCAGCAGCACCTGCACCCCGGCCGGCGTGCACGGGGCGAAGCCGTCGGTGTCGCCGATGAGGACCTTGCCGGCGTTCACCGGGTGGAAGCCGTCGACGTCCTTCATGGGGTCGATGCGGCGGATCACCTTCTGCGGGTCCATGTGCTTCGGCACCGGCATCTGCACCAGGATGCCGTGCACCGCGGGGTCCGCATTGAGGCGGTCGATCACGGCGAGGAGCTCCGCCTCGGGCGTGTCGGCGCCGAGGCGGATCGTCTCGCCGTTCATCCCGGCTTCCCGGCACGCCTTCTCCTTGGCGCCCACGTAGAACGCGCTCGCGGGGTCGTCCCCCACGAGCACCACCGTCAGGCCGGGCGTGACGCCGGCGGCCTTGAGCGCGGCGGCCTCCCCGGCCACGCGCGCGCGCACCCGCGCAGCGATGGCGACGCCGTCGATCCGTTCAGCGGGCAATGTCGGACGCCCTCTTCTCGCGGATGGCCACCACCTTGATCTGCCCGGGGTACTGCAGCTCCGACTCCACCCGGCGCGCGATCTCCTCGGTGAGCGACTGCATCCGGTTGTCGTCGACGTTGTCGGGATCGACGATGACGCGCACCTCGCGCCCCGCCTGGATCGCGAACACGCGGTCGACCCCCTTGTAGCTCGACGCGATCTTCTCGAGCCCCTCGAGGCGCTTCACGTACGTCTCGAACGCCTCGCGGCGCGCGCCCGGGCGCGAGCCCGAGATCGCGTCGGCGGCCTGCACCAGCACCGACACCTCGCTCTCGTGCGGCACGTCGTCGTGGTGCGCCGCGATGCAGTTCACCACGAGCGGGTGCTCGCCGTACTTGGTCGCGACCTCGACGCCGAGCTGCACGTGCGTGCCCTCGTGGTCGTGCGTGAGGACCTTCCCGATGTCGTGCAGCAGCGCGCCGCGCTTGGCCATCGCGACGTCGAGCCCGAGCTCGGCGGCCATGATGCCGGCGAGGAACGCCACTTCCTTCGAGTGGAAGAGGATGTTCTGGCCGTAGCTGGTGCGCCACTTCATGCGCCCGATGAGCTTGATGATCTCCGGGTGCAGGCCATGCACCCCCACCTCGTACGCCGCCTGCTCGCCGGTCTCGACGATCCCGGCGTCGACCTCCTTGCGCGACTTCTCGACCACTTCCTCGATGCGCCCGGGGTGGATGCGCCCGTCGGCCACCAGCTTCTCGAGCGCGAGGCGCGCGACCTCGCGCCGCACCGGGTCGAAGCAGGAGACCACCACCGTGTCCGGCGTGTCGTCGATGATGACGTCGATGCCGGTCGCCAACTCGAAGGCGCGGATGTTGCGCCCCTCGCGCCCGATGATGCGCCCCTTCATGTCGTCCTTGGGCAGGGCGACCGCGCTCGCCGTGATCTCGGCCGTGTGCTCGGCCGCGATCCGCTGCACCGCGAGCGCGACGATCTTCTTCGCCTCGCGGTCCGCGTTCCGCTTGGCGGACTCGCGGATCTCGCGGATGCGGTTCCCCGCGTCGGCCTGCGCCTCCTCCTCGAGACGGCGGATGAGCTCCGCCTTGGCCTCGCTCGCGCTCAGCCCCGCCAGCTGCTCGAGCCGGCGGCGCTCCTCGCCGACGAGGCCGTCGAGCTCGGACTGCCGCTCCTCGAGCTGCTTCTCGCGGCGCCCGAGCTCGCTCGCCCGGCGGCCGAGGTCGCGCTCCTTGCCGTCGACGAGGTCGACCTTCTTGTCGAGCTGCTGCTCGCGCTCGACCAGGCGCTTCTCCTCGCGCTCGATCTCCTCGCGGCGCTTGCGGGCCTCCACCTCCCAGGCCTCGCGCACCTTCATCACCTCTTCCTTGCCGGAGAGGAGCGCCTGCTTGCGGGCCGAATCAGCCTCCCGCTCGGCCTCGGCCACGATCTTCTTGGCGACCTGGTCGGCCGCCTCCCCCGCGGCGCGCCGCGCCAACTCCTCCGCCGCCTGCCCTCGACGACGTCCCAACACGAACGCGACCGGAGAGGCGACCACGAGGGTGACGCCTATCGCGATCGCGATGGCCAGCTCGATTCCCATAGTTGAGCTCTATGCGCAGGGCGGCCGGACGGCGCCGCGTTCACTCGACAGGCGCGGCAGGACGGCTCAGTGCAGGCGTCACCCCTCGATCCAGCCCACCGGTCCGGCACCGACGGAGGGTGCGGGACGGATGAGGTAAATCACGGACACGCTTACACCTACGGGCCTGCGCACCCACTCGCCGTCAACCTATCGTTCCCCCGCGCAAAGCGCAACGCGCCGCGACTGTCAAACAACGATTCGCCATCTCTGGACGTTGGATGTATTGCACAGCTTTGAGTCTCGACCCAACTTGGCCCCTGCAATGGCGACTCCGCCCGGCGATGCGAGGCACTCGAACTCCGGCGAACCAGACAGCGGTCCACGGCCGTTCGCGTGGAACGGCTCCGGCGCCGTGCTCGTGGCGGACGATGAGCCGGCGGTCCGGATGGTCACCGCCCGCGGCCTCGAGCGCCTCGGGCTGACCGCGACCGCCGTCGCCGACGGCGACCAGGCCGTCGAGACGTTCCGCGCGGATCCGGCGCGATGGCGGCTCGTGGTGCTCGACCTGACGATGCCCAAGCTCGGCGGCATCGAGGCCATGCGCGCGATCCGCGCCATCCGCCACGTGCCGGTGGTCCTCTCGAGCGGCTACGCGGAGGAGGAGCTCGCGGCGCAGCTGCCTGACCGGGACGGCATCGCCTTCCTGCAGAAGCCGTTCACGGTGCGGAGCCTCTCAGAGGCCGTCCGGCAGGTCCTCGGTCCGCACCTGCGTTGAGTTCCGCTTCCCCGGCGGCAGCCAGCGCCGGAGTTCGCCCGACATCGAGCGCATCTCCGCCGCGAGGTCCTCCTGGGCGGCGCGCTCCCGGAACAGCTCGTCGGTGATCGACATCGCCGCGAGGATCGCGGCCTTGCCCGGATCGGTGATCGCCGGGCTCTCGAGCACCTTGCGGATCGCGGCATCAACGTGCGCGGCGATCGCCTTCGTGTGCTCCGGCGGGACGTCGGAGCGAATGGTGTACTCCTCCCCCACGATCCGGACGCGCGTCGAGTGGACGGTCACGACTCCCCTCCGAGGACGTGCTGCTGCCGCAGGAAGCGGACCCGGTCGAGCATCGCGCGCGTGCGCTCCGTCGCCTGCGCGAGGCGGGCGCGGAGCCGCGCGCTCTCGGCCTCGAGCTCGGCGACCCGCTCCTCGGCGGAGCCGTCACCCGCAGGCGACGAGCCGAGCGCCTTGAGGCGCGCCTCGGCGGCATGCGCGCGCCGCCGGAAGGTCGCGAGCTCCTCCCCCACATTGCGCACGAGGAACTCGAGCTCGCGATAGGCGAGCTCGGCCTCGGACTCAGGACGCGCGCGGTCGGACACCGAGCTGGGCCTCCAGGGTCTTCAGGAGCTGGGCACGGCGCCCGTCGATCTCCTTGTCGCGAAGGGTGCGCTCCGGGTGGCGGAAGGTCAATCGCCACGCGAGCGAGCGGGTGCCGTCGGGGATCCCCGCGCCCCGGAACTCGTCGAAGAGCTCGCACCGCTCGAGCTGCGGCCCCGACACGCTGCGCAGCAGCGCCTCCACCTGCGCCGCCGACACGGCGGCGGGCACCAGCAGCGCGAGGTCGAACTCGGCCGCCGGCGTCACGGGGAGCGGCTGGTAGCGCACCGGCGAGCCGCCCGACGGCCGCGCGGGCGCCGCGGCGTGCGCATGGGCGCCGCGCGCCGCGACCGGCGCGCTCGGCATCGCGCCCAGCCGCAGCTCGATCCCGTACGCGGGCTTGGCCCAGAGGGGGGCATCGAGCGCCACCCGGCGCACCTCGCCGATGGCCACGCCTGCCGCCTGCACGTGCCAGAGGACCGCGCCATCGGCGGGCACGAGCGCGATCTCGGCGCCCGGATGCGCGGCCGCCGCCGCCGTCATGGCGAGGGCCTTGGCGTCCCACGCGTCGAACGCCGGCGGCTGCCCCTCCGTGAAGTGCACCGGCCGGCGCGCCCCCATCACGAGGATCCCCACGCGCTGCTCCTCATGCGGGAGCGAGGCGCCGCGGGGCTCGAAGGTCGTCCCGATCTCGAAGAGCCGCAGGTCGCCCTGCATCCGGTTCAGGTTGTACTCGGCGCGCCGGGCGAGCGTGTCGAGGATCGTCGTGCGCAGGTACGGCTCGTCCTCGGCGAGGGGGTTCCGGACCCGCACCCCGTCGGCACCCGCGCCAGCGGCCGTGAACGGCAGCGGGCGGACCTCGAAGAGCCCTTCCGCGACGAGCGCATCGCGCACGCGGCGGTACGCCGTGAAGAGCGGATGGTCCGGGACCGTGCCGGGCCGGGCGCCGTCGAGCGCGTCGGGGAGCCGGTCGAAGCCGCGCAGGCGCGCGACCTCCTCGATCAGGTCCACCTCGCGCGTGACGTCGTGCCGCCAGCTCGGCGGCGTCGCGAGCAGCGACTCGCCGAGCCCCGCGGTCACACGGAAGCCGATCGATTCGAGCCGGTCGCGGATCTCGTCCGGCGGCACCGGCTCGCCGAGGAGCAGCGCGACGCGGGACGGGCGCACCGGTACGGCCGCGCGCGCCCCCGCGGCGGCGCCCACCAGGACGAGGGCCTCCACGCGACCGCCGCCGACCTGCGCGAGCAGCGCGGCCCCGAGGGCGAGCACCTCGGTGACCGCGGCCGGGTCGATGCCCCGCTCGAAGCGGTAGCTCGCATCCGTCGAGAGGCCGACCTTCCGCCGCGTCGCGCGCACCACGCGCGGCGCGAACTCGGCCACCTCGAGCGCCACGCGCGTGGTCGCGGCGGTCACCTCGCTCGCGCGTCCGCCCATGACCCCGGCGAGCGCCGTCGCGCGCTCCCCATCGGCGATGACCAGCATGGCGGGGTCGAGCGCGCGCTCCGCGCCGTCGAGCGTGACCAGCCGCTCGCCCGCACGCGCACGGCGCACGACGAGCGCGTCGCCGGCGAGCGTCGCCGCGTCGAACGCATGCACCGGCTGCCCGAGCCCGTGCAGCAGGTAGTTCGTGGCGTCGACGATGTTGTTGATCGAGCGCCCGCCCACCGCCTCGACGCAGGCGCGCAGCCAGTCGGGGCTGGGGCCGACGGTCAGCCCCGAGACGATCGCCACGCCGTACTGGGGGCAGTCCGCCGGATCCTCGACGCGCACCGCGAGGGAGCCCGCCTTCCCCTCGCGCTCCACTCGACCCGGCGCCTCCGGCCGCGCGAGCGCGGCGAGCTCGGCGGGTAGCTGCAGGGCCGTGCCCGTCAGCGCCGCGACCTCGCGCGCCACGCCGCGGTGCGAGAGCAGGTCGGGACGGTTGGGCAGGACATCGACCACGAGTCGCACGTCCCCGAGCGGGAGCACGTCGAGCAACGGCGTGCCGGGCGGCGCCTCGGTCGCGAGCTCGAGGATGCCGTCGGCGTCGTCGCCGAGGTTGAGCTCCTGCGCCGAGCAGAGCATGCCATTGGAGGTGAAGCCGCGGATCTTGCGCTTCTCGATGAGCAGGCCGTCCGGGTTCTTGGCGCTCGGCGGGACGCGCGTCCCCGAGCGGGCGAACGGGTACGACGCGCCGACCGTGACGTTGGGTGCGCCGCAGACCACCTCGAGCAGCACGCCCGAGCCGTCATCGACCTTGTTGAACGAGAGCTTGGTGTCGGGGATCCGCTCGCTCTCGATCACGCGCCCGACCACGAACGGTGCGAGGTCGGCGCGCAGGCGCTCGAAGCCTTCCACCGTCGCGACGTGCGCGGTGATCAGGTCGCGGACCGCGGCGGCCTCGCGGCCGTGCGGGACGAAGCGGGCGAGCCAGTCGTGCGAGACGTTCATCGGGCGAGCGGAGGATTGGGACGGGGGCGCGTCGGCGCGGTCACCGGGCGAACTGGGCGAGGAAGCGCACGTCGGAGTCGTACAGGATCCGGATGTCCGGGATGCCGTGGCGCGAGATCGCGGTGCGGGCGGGGCCCATGCCGAACGCCCAGCCGGTGTACCGCTCGCTGTCGAGGCCCGCCGCCTCGAGCACCGCCGGATGCACCATCCCTGAGCCGAGGATCTCCACCCAGCCGGAGTGCTTGCAGACCGAGCAGCCGCGGCCCGAGCAGACGCCGCACTGGACGTCCATCTCCGCGCTCGGCTCGGTGAACGGGAAGTAGCTCGGGCGGAAGCGCGTCCTGGTCGTCGGGCCGAAGAAGCGGCGCGCGAAGTGCGAGAGCGTCGCCTTGAGGTCCGCGAAGCTCACCCCCTCGTCCACGACGAGCCCCTCGACCTGCGCGAACATCGGCGCATGCGACGGGTCGAACGGGTCCGAGCGGTAGACGTTCCCGGGCGCGAGCACGCGGACCGGCGGCGGGAACTGCTGGAGCGTGCGCACCTGCACCGGCGACGTGTGCGTGCGCAGGACCTGCTCGTCGCCCACGTAGAGCGTGTCGTGCAGGTCCATGGCGGGGTGGTCGGGCGGGAAGTTGAGCGCGCCGAAGTTGTACCAGGCGTGCTCGGCCT
>CAZPJF010000067.1:0-12595 GCA_964586095.1 uncultured Gemmatimonas sp.
CAGCATCCGCGTGAACGGGATCCCCTTCGAGGTGGTCGGCGTGATGCCGGAGGGGTTCGCGTGGCCCAACAACGACCAGCTCTGGCTGCCGCTGCAGCAGGATCCGCTCGTCGGCGTGCGCGGGGCGGGACAGTACGTGACCGTCGCGGCGAAGCTCCTGCCCGGCGTGGACGCCGTGCAGGCCCAGGCCGACCTCGGTACCATCTTCCAGCGCCTCGCCGACACGTACCCCGAGACGAACAAGGGGAACGTCGCGCAGGTGCATGACTTCGTCGACTTCTTCATCGGCCCCGAGCCGCGCCAGCTGCTCTGGACGATGCTCGGGGCCGTGTTCTTCGTGCTGCTCATCGCCTGCGCGAACGTCGCGAACCTCCTGCTGGACCGCGCGGCGCACCGTTCCAAGGAGGTCGGGGTGCGCACCGCCCTCGGCGCCTCGCGCGGCGCGATCGTGCGGATCTTCCTCACCGAGGCGACCGTGCTCGCGCTCGCCGGCACGGTCCTCGGCGTGGTGGTCGCCAAGGTGGGCATCGACGCGTTCGTGCGCGCGATCGCCGACACGCAGCCGCCCTTCTTCATCGAGATCGGGCTCTTCCCGCCGGTGCTCGCCTTCTCGATCGCGATGGCGATGGTGGCGACGCTCTTCTCGGGGATGATCCCGGCGATCCAGGCCTCGCGCCCCGACATCGCCGAGGTGCTGAAGGACGAGTCGCGCGGCGCGTCGTCGCTCAAGATCGGCCGGATCAGCAAGGCGCTGATCGTGTTCGAGGTGGCGCTCTCCTGCGGCCTGCTCGTCGCGGCGGGCCTCATGATCAAGAGCGTCGCCCGCACGCGCACCATGGACACGGGCTTCGAGACGGCGAGCGTGTACACCACCCGCCTCGGCTTCCCGTCGGCGTACACCGACACCGCCGCGCAGCGCGAGTTCTTCGCGCGGCTCGAGGAGCGCGTCGGCGCGCTGCCCGGCATCCACGCCGCCGCCATCTCGTCAGGACTGCCCGGCGCACAGGCGGGGATGAACGGCACGACCTTCTCGCTCGAGGGCAAGGTCTACGAGAACGACCGCGAGCGGCCGGACGCGCGCACCGTCTCGGTCACGCCCGGCTTCTTCCGCACGCTCGACATCCCGCTCGCGCGCGGCCGGCTGTTCGAGTCGAGCGACCGCCTCGGGGCACTGCCCGTCGCGATCGTCACGCAGCGGTTCGTCGACCAGCACCTCGAGGGCAAGGACCCCATCGGCACGCGGATCCGGCTGGGCGACGGCGACGGCGACGGCACGCAGCCCTGGCTCACGATCGTGGGGGTGGTCCCGAACCTCTTCGGCGGGGACCCGCAGAACCCGTTCCCCGCGGTCGTGCTGCGGCCGTTCGCGCAGGCCTACACCAACTTCGCGTACGTCTCGGTCCGCGCGCTCGGCGCGCCGATGGCGCTGGCGGACCCGGTGCGGGCGGCGGTGGCGGAGCTCGATCCGGACATCCCCACCTACTGGCCGATGACGCTCGATGCCGCGATCGCGCAGCAGCTGTGGTTCGTGCGCGTCTTCGGGACGATGTTCATGATCTTCGGGTTCGTCGCGCTCTTCCTCGCGAGCATCGGGCTCTACGCGGTGATGAGCTTCTCGGTGGGCCGGCGGACGCGCGAAGTGGGCATCCGGATGGCGCTCGGCGCGACGGGGCGGGACGTGGTGCGGCTCCTCCTCTCGGCGGGCGTCACGCAGCTCGCGATCGGCCTCACCATCGGGATGGTCCTCGCCGGGCTCATCTCGCGGGTGATGAGCGTGATCCTGTTCGACGTGGAGCCGCTCGACCCGGTGGTGTTCGGCGGGGTGGCGCTCACGCTCGCGCTGGCCGGGACGCTCGCCTGCCTGCTGCCGGCGCGCCGCGCGATGCGCGTGGATCCCTCGGACGCGATGCGCGCCGAGTGACCGGCGGGCCGGGCGGGGTCAGGCCCCTCGGCGCGCGGCGATCGTCTCGCGCGCCGAGGTGAGGTCGGACTCGAGGCGCCCGCACATGATCTCGCAGAGCGCGAGCACGTCGTCGTCGGCGAGCGCGTAGTAGACGAAGAGCCCCTTCCGCTCCCGCGCGAGGAACCCGGCGGCGTGGAGCTGCTGCAGATGCTTGGAGAGGTTGCCCTGCCCGAGCCCGGTGCGCTTCACGAGCTCGGTGACCGTGAGCGGGCCGCCCTCCAGCGAGTGGAGGATGCCGAGGCGCGCCGGCTCGGCGAGCGCGCGGAACCGGCCGGCGACCATGGCCAGGAGCTCCGGGGTCGCGGCGCGTCGGATCTGGGGGCGGGTCTTCAGGGCCATATGGCCTAATAGTAGCAGAGTGCGTGCCAGCGCGCGTCGCCGGGGATTCCCGCGCCCGGCGCGAGGGAATCCGTCCTAGCGGTAGCGTACCGATATATGCAGTATATAGCATATGGTGAACGCACCGCTACCGGGCGCGACCGCGCGACGCCGAGGATGTGGAGGCGCGCGAGGGTGGTCGCGTGCCATCGCCCGTGCCGGCATGCTCGTCCTCGGTCTCGGCGCCACACCGGAGGCGCCGCGGGCACAGGCGACGCGACCGGCCGGGGCGGGACCTCCGTCCGCGGTCCCTCGCTGGCGCGTGAGTGCACCGGAGGCGGCACGCGCGTGGTTCGCGGTCCTCGCTGACCACGGGCTCGAGGGCGACGGGGTCTTCCGGCTCACGACGGCGACACCGCCCGGCGATGGCACGACGCGCGTGGCAGGGCGCCGCCTTGCCGCGGTGCGGAACGTCGATGTCCTGCACTTCGTCCCGCTCTACCACCCCTCGGCCGACCGGCGCGGTCTTGCCGAAGCGCTGCGCGCGGCGGCCGACGACTCCACGCCCGGCGCCCCGCGCGCGGCGTTCCTGATCTCGGGCCTCCGGCGGGCGCTCGCGCCGGAGGCGCGTCGCGAGTGGCTCCCCGTGCTCGCGGCCGCCGTCGCGGCCCGCGCGGTCCCGGCGGCGGATGCGGCCGCGCTCGCCGCCTGGGAGGGCAAGCTGGCGTCCGAGTGGGAGCCCGCGCTCCGCCCATGGCTGCGGGCCGAGTCGCTCGACATGGGTCATCTGCTCGTCATCCCCGCCGTCGGCGCGGAGGGGCGGCTCTTCGCCGCCACGCCGGCGCGCGAGGACAACCTCGTCGCGGTGGGCGCCTTCGCGACCGACCCCGATCGCGACGCACCGCTGCACGCGTTCACGCGGGAGGTGTGCTTTCCCGCCGTGAGCCGCGCCGCGCAGGCGGCGCGCTTCGCCGTGGGCGACGCCGCGGCGGCACGACGCGCGAGTCTCGCCGCCGTGCGCTGCGGTGCGCTGCTCCTCGACGCGCGGCTCCCGGCCCGGCGCGAGGCGTATCGCGCCTTCTGGCTCCGCCAGTCGGGCGCGCCGGGCGCCGGGCCGCCGCCCGCGCTGCTCGCCGCGTTCGACGAGGCCTTTCCGGCGGATCCGGCATTCGAGTCCGCCCTTGTCCGCGCCATCGCGCGGATCCGCGAGGCGCCCTGATGCCCAGGAACCGCCTCCACCGTCCCCGCCACTCCCCCCCATCTCGGAGGTCCCGCACCATGCGCAGGTCCCGACTCCCGGCCCTCGTGGCCCTCATCGCCCTCCTCGCGCCGGCATCGGTCGCGGCCACGGACGGCCATCTGCTCCACGGCGTCGGCGCGGTGAACTCCGCGCTCGGCGGCATCGGCATCGCATCGAACGCGAGCCTCCTCGGCGCGTTCTACAACAACCCGGCGGGCCTCGCGAGCTTCGACGGCACGACGCTCGAGATGGGCTTCGAGCTCATGCGGCCGGAGCGGACCGTGCGCTCCTCGTTCGGGCCCATGAGCGGCGCCACCACGAGTGATGCCGATTGGACGCCCATCCCCGCGTTCGGCTTCACGACGAGGCTCGCGAACGGGGCGGTGATCGGCCTCTCCGGCCTCGGCATCGGCGGCTTCGGCGTGAACTACGCCGCCGACCCCGCCAACCCGATCCTGATGCCGCGCCCGAACGGGTTCGGCCAGGTGTACTCCAGCTTCCAGCTCATGAAGATCTCGCCGGCGGTGGCGTGGAAGCCGACCGCGAAGCTCGCGGTGGGCTTCGCGGCGAACATCGACTGGGAGTCGCTCGCCGTCGATCCGATGCCGATCGCCGCGCCGGACTTCGATCCGGGCCCGGACCTGACCCCGGGCACGACCGACGACCGGGCGTTCTATCCCTCGGCGGCCGCGTCGGACGCGGTCTTCGGGTTCGGCCTGCAGGCAGGGCTGCAGTACGCGCTCTCGCCCACGCTCACGCTCGGACTCGCCTACACCTCCCCGCAGATGTTCGGCGACTTCGAGTTCCAGATGACGCACGCGAACCCCAACCTGCCGAACTACGGGACGGCGCGCACGGTCCGCTTCCGCATGGACGTGCCGGCCGTGTACGGTGCCGGCCTGGCCTGGGCGCCGGGAGACCGCTGGGCGTACGGCCTCGACGTGAAGTACATCACGTACTCCGCGACGGAGGGCTTCAAGGACAAGGGCTACGCGGCCGATGGCTCGGTGCGCGGCTTCGGCTGGGAGGACATCATGGCGGTCTCGTCCGGCGTCAGCTTCAAGGCGAGTGACCGCCTCACGCTGCGGGCGGGCTACCACTACGCCGGGAACCCCATCCCCGAAGCGCAGTCGATGTTCAACGTCCCCGCCCCGGCGGTGGTGCAGCATCATGCGACGGGCGGCCTGGGCGTCATGATCGCCGACGGCGTGGAACTCAACATCGGCGCGTACAAGGCCTTCGAGAACTCGATCACCGGCGCGATGTACCGCCCGACGGCGGTCCCGGGCACCGCGGTGACCAAGGCGTTGTCGGAGACCTCCATCCTGATGGGGTTCACCTTCCGCCCGCGGAAGTAGGCGGTCGACGACGGCCGTCGTCGACGGCCGTCGCCGGCGGGTGGGAACGCCGAGGGCCGGGGGCGACGATCGCCCCCGGCCCTCGATGCCACCGCGCGGTCCGACCGCCGTCGCTCTCCCGCCGACCGCGTCTCGCCGAGCGCCTCCTGCCTACCGCTTGCTGCGTCCCACCTGGTCCGGCAGCAGTCGGATCACCGCGAAGAAGATCGCGCCCACGACCAGCGCCATCACGAAGGGGTTCACGTCCAGCACGTCCGCCAGCGTGACCTTGCCGAGGTTCATCAGCTTCACGATCGGATCGATGAGGGTCGTGTAGACGAGCGTGAACACGAGCGCGCCGACGATGCCGCCGAGGATGGCGACGATCGCGTCGCGGCGGCCCTCGCCGATGCCGACGACGCAGGTGCCGGGGCAGTAGCCGCCGATGCCGAACCCGACGCCGAAGACGAGGCCGCCGAGGAGCACGCCGACCACGTACGCGGGCTTCACGTCGAAGTGCAGGATCTGCGGCGCGACGAGCGAGATCCCGTACACGAGCACCATCCCCACCGCCATGGTGAGGGCCATGAACTTGATCACCGTCAGGTTCTCGAGCCGCAGGTTCTTCGCGATCATCGCGGGGCTCGAGGCCCGCACGCGCTGGATGAAGAAGCCCATCGCGATCCCGATGCCGATGGAGAGGAGGGGGACGAGCATGGTCAGGCTCCTGCCGCGCGGCGGCTCGAGAGCATCTTGGCGGACAGGATCCCCGTCGCGAAGACGCCGATGGCGAAGATGAACCCGCTCACGGAGAGCTGGGTGATGCCGGAGATGATGTGCCCGCTCGTGCAGCCGCCGGCGATGCGGGCTCCGAACACGATGAGGAAGCCGCCGATGAAGGCGTCGCGGTACCGCTTGGCGTTGCTCGTCTCGCCGGGATGCGCCATCTCGCACTTCGGTGCCCGCTCGCGGTTGGCGCGCGCGCCGAGGAAGCCGCCGATCAGCAGCCCGATGACGATGAAGGTCTCCGGCTTGAAGAGCGAACCCATCCGCACGAGGTACGGGTTCGCCTCCGCGTAGGCCGGGTCGAACGCGCGGAAGAGCGCCCCGATCAGGCGCGGGTACGTGCCCGAGACGCCGATCGGGCCCCAGACGATGATCGAGAGCGCGCCGAGGATGCCGAAGAGCACCCCGTAGAAGGCCCACGGGGTCCGGGGGGTCTCCGTCATCGGCACGGGCGTGTCCGCGGCGGCGGTGGTGGTGGGATCGTAGGACATCCGGGCTCCAGCGGTTGGGGGGACTATGGCTTCGCCGCGTACGTCCGCGGCGCGCCGGGCTGGCGATCGTCGGGGACGTAGCGGTCGGCGTACGGCATCTTCACGGCGCGCAGGGCCGCCGCATCGAGCGTCGCGTCGCGCGCGATCACGTCGTCCATCGCCAGCAGGTAGGCGGTGAGGGCGTACGTCTGGTCGTCGGTGAGCGACCCGGGCGCCGTGTGCGGCATCGCGCGCCGGATGTAGTCGAAGAGCGTCGTCGCGTGCGACCAGTAGTTGCCGATCGTGTGCGGGAGCTTGGGGTCGAGCGCGAACCGGTAGCCCTCCGCCTCGGGCACGCGGCCCAGCAGGCGGGGGAACGCCGGCTCCATCCCCTCGCCGCTGGCGCCGTGGCACATGGCGCACTGCGCCTTGTACAGCGCACCGCCCTCGGCGACGGTCCCCCGGCCGGCCGGGAGCTCCGCGCCCGCGGCCCCGATGTCGCGATCCATCGCGGCGACCAGCTTCGCCTCGGCGGGGCTGCCGAGGCCGAACCGCTTCCCGGCGCCGGGTCCGCCGGCGACGGCGCCCGCGTCGAGGTCGGCGAAGCGGGCCGTGGGCTCGGCGGTCGTGCCCGCTCGGCCGCGGGTGGCGCCGGTCTCGACGGCTCCCCCGCAGGCCACCGCGAGGACGGTCACCGCGGCGAGCGCGCCGAGACGTGCGATCGGTGTCGACGGCATCGCTCAGGTCTCCCCGAAGAAGAAGACCTTCCCGCTGCGCTCCACCTTCCAGCCGACGACCTGGTTGAAGTGGTAGTCGGTGCCGAGTCCGCGCTCGGCGACGGCCGCGGTGCGCGTGGGCTGCACGTAGCCGGCCTCATCGGTCGCGCGGCTCAGCAGGATCGCCTCGCGTCCCGCCCACTCCCACATGTACTGGAAGCGCACCGGCGCCTTCGGCTCGACGCGCGAGAGGATCTCGGCCTCGGCCCAGCGCGCCCCGCCGTCGACGCTCACCTCCACCCGCGCGATGCGCCCGCGCCCGCTCCACGCGAGGCCGCTCACGGCGTGCCAGCCGCGCCGCGTGAGGGTGTCGGGATGCGACGGCGACGTGATGATCGACTTCGCATCCTGCTCGAACGTGAATCGCCGCGCGGTGCCGTTCGGGAGCGGGTCCGTGTACTTGGACGTCTCCCACCGGGTCATCCAGGGCTGCGTGCCGAGTTCGAGGCGCCGGATCCACTTCACGTTGATGTTCCCCTCCCAGCCGGGGAGCAGGAGGCGCAGCGGATAGCCCTGCGCGGGGCGGAGCGGCTCGCCGTTCTGCGCCCAGACGATGAGCGCGTCGTCCCACGCCTTGGTGACCGGGACCGAGCGCGTCATCAGGCATGCGTCGCCACCCTCCGCGAGGAACCAGGTCGCCTCGGGCTTCACGCCCACCTCGCGGAAGAGCGTCGCCAGCGGGACGCCCGTGTACTCCGAGGTGCTCAGCATCCCGGAGACCTGCTGCGCCGTCATCTCCGGCTTGGGGGCGCGGTAGGAGGCGCGGCCGTTGCCCGAGCACTCCACGAAGTGCGTGCGCACCACCTGCGGGAAGCGCTTGATGTCGTCGACCGAGAAGGTCGTGGGCCGGTCGACGAGCCCGTGGATCGTGAGCGTGTGCCGTTCGGGATCGAGCGCCGGGATGCCGGCGTGGTGCCGCTCGAAATGCAGGTCGCTGGGGGTGATGGTGCCCGCGAGGTCCTGCAGCGGCGTGAGCGAACTGCCGGTGGTCGCCCCGGTCGGGCCGCGGCGCGGGGTCTCGAAGCGCGACCGTTCGCCGAGAGCGGAGGTGGGCGCGCCCTGCAGCTTGGTCGCGTCGTCCGGCACGGCGGGGCGCGCGGGCGCGGCCTCCTGCGACCCCAGCGCGGTCGGCAGGCCGGCCGGCATGGCGCCGCCCAGCATGGCGCTGCCGAGCGACCCGACGGCGCCGGCGATGAGGTCGCGGCGCGTGAGCGCGGGGGAGTCGCTCATCGACGGGCGCTCAGTCACGTCCCGCTCGGCTGACGACCGGCGGGTTGGGGACGAGCGCGCCCTTCGGATTGGCGCGCGGGATGAGCGGCGGCGGGTTGAAGGCGCCGTGTCCCTTGGTGTCGTACGGGACGTCCCTGGGCGCGCCGCCCATGGGCCAGTCGAGCTCCTTGCCCGGCGAATCGGGACGCGGCTTGGAGTTGATGTACGCCGAGAGGTCGAAGGCCTCCTGCGGCGTGAGGGAGCCCGGCGCCGTCTGGGGCATGTTGTGCCAGATGAAGCTCGCCGCGCGCTCGAGCCGCGTCATGGAGGCACCCACGGAGTAGGACTTCGGGCCCCAGAGTGCGGGAATCGGCCCGGCCCCCTCGCCATTGGGCATGTGGCAGGTGACGCAGGTCTTGCTGGTGTAGAGCGCCTCCCCGCGCGCCGCGTCGCCGACGAGGGTGTCCTTCATGGAGATCAGGCCGTCCGCGCCGGCGATCTTCGCGCCGACGGGGATGTCCTTGGAGATGAAGGCGAGGTAGGCGAGGATGTCGGTCATCTCGCGGCTCTCGACGGGGATCGCGTTGCCCGCGAGCGATCGCGTGAAGCAGTAGTTGACGCGGTCGGCGAGCGCGATGACGGTGCCCGAGCGCGGCATGTACTTGGGGAACCGCGCGTGCGAACCGGTGAGCGGGGCGGCGGCCAGCTTGAGGCCGTCGTCCTGGTGGCAGCTCGTGCAGCGCAGGTTGGAGGTCGCGTACGCGGGGAGCGACTCGGGGGTGAAGCGCAGGAGGTAGAGCCCGCGCTTGATCGACGCGCCCATGGAGTCGTTGGGGATGTCGGCTTCGCGGAGCGGCTTCCAGGCCGCTTCATTGAAGTGGACGGCCTTGGCATCCGCCGCGTCGGCGACGGCGGGGGTCTCGGTCCGGCCGCAGGCGGCGAGCGTGACGCCGGCGAGCACGAGGGCGGAGAGTGGGAGGGCAGCGGGGCGGCGCACGGTCGGGTCTCCAGCTCTGGAGGGGGGCGAGCGGGTCGGAGAATCCTCTATACTCCAATACGGTAATATAGAATCGGGATCTCGGCAAGAAGATGGGGTCGGCCGAGGGATTTGGGATGGGGCGCGTGGCGGCTGCGCCACAGCGGGCAGGGGTGCCCAAGGCGCGGGCGCAGGGGGCACCGGACGCACAGGCGCCCATGGGGTGCAGGAATGGGGCACGGGGGAGGGGCGGGCGCCAGGGTTCCGGCCGACCGCGACGCGAAGAGGCTCGGCCGCCGGAGTGGCGCGCCGAGCCCCTGGGTCCTTCGTCCCCCGCGATGCGCTCACCCCGGCGAGCGCACCGGGCGGCCGCTCAGTGCTTCATCAGGTTCGAGACGGTGAGTTCGAGGTTGTGGCTCACGCGGATCCCGTAGACGCCGTCCGTCGAGGTGAGCTTGTCCGCCGCGACGAAGTCGCCCTTGGCCATGGTCTTGATCTCGGTGCCGTTCACCACGCACGACGCATTGCCGCCCTTCACGCGCCAGCCGACGGTGTTGGTCGCCTCGCCGTTCGCGCCGGCCTTCTGGATGGCCGCGTGCTCCCCCTCGGCGAGCGTGGTCACCTTGGCGCCGTGGAAGGTCTTGATCGCGTACTTCCCCGTGCCGTAGACGATGCAGTACATGAGCGTCTCGTTGTCCGACTCGAGGTCCTTGCCGCCGATGAAGAGGCCGTACGAGTGCGGGTGCGAGGCGGCCATCTTGTGCTCCTTGAACGTCGCCATGACCTCGTAGTCACCCGACAGCGTGTTCGCCGGGTTCCAGAAGTTGCCGGCCGGGCCGACCGAGAGGCGGAACGCGCTGCCTTCGGCGACGAACTTGGAGTCGTTCACGGTCTTGCCCTGCGAGGCCGGGCGGCGGTCGACGCGGCCCTTCCATCCGGCGACCTTGATGCCACCGCCCGCGACGGAGCGGTCGGCGTCCTGGGCGTGCAACGCGGGAGCAGCGGCCACGATGGCCGCGGTGAGGACGAGAGCGGTGAAACGCACGGAACCCTCCGGAAGATGGTGATCGGCAGACCCATGATGCTCGCTCGCGGCGCGGGCCCGGGCAAGAGCGCGCGGGTCGCGGCGGCGTCAGGGAATCGTCAAGTTCCGCCGATGCGCTCCCTGGCTCTCATCGGATTGCTCTCGTGCGCCCTCGTCGCGGCGGCCCCGCGCGCGCTGCCCGCGCAGGGCGCCGCGCCGCCGGCGCCCATCCCGGCCGGCATCTGGCAGGACCGCGCCCGCCCGCCCGACGTGCGCGCGGCCGACCTCGTGCCGCGGCTCACGCGCGTGCAGAAGTTCTGGCAGCTCTTCATGATCCCGGGCGACCTCGACAGCGCCGCCTTCGACCATTCCCAGGGGAGCTTCGGACTGCAGGTCGGCGCCGTGCCGGGGATCGCGCCGCGGGCCGCGGCGCGCGCGCACGCGCTGCGCGTGGACTCGATCCAGCGCTGGTTCCTCGCCCGCACGGGGATCCCGATCCTCCCCTTCGACGAGGCGTTGCACGGCCTCATGCGCGAGGGCGCGACGGTCTTCCCGCAGGCGATCGCGCTCGCGGCGACCTTCGACTCGGCGCTCGCCCGCGGCGTGGCGGAGGCCGCGGCGCGCGAGACGCGGAGCCGCGGGATCCGCATGGTGCTCTCGCCGGTGGTGAACCTCGCCACCGACGTGCGCTGGGGGCGCACGGAGGAGACCTACGGGGAGGACGTGCACCTCACCACCGTGATGGGGCGCGAGTACGTGCGCGCCTTCGAGGGGATGGGGATCATCACCACGCCCAAGCACTTCGTGGCGAACGTGGGCGAGGGCGGGCGCGACAGCTACCCGATCGACCTGAGCCGCCGCGCGCTCGAGGAGCGCCACTTCCCGCCCTTCCGTGCGCTCGTCGCCGCCGGCGCCGGCGCGGTCATGACCGCGTACAACTCGGTCGACGGCGACCCGGCGACGCAGAGCGCCTTCCTCCTGAACGGCGTGCTCAAGCGCGAGTGGCGCTTCGACGGCTTCATCATCTCCGATGCCGCGGCGACCGGCGGGGCGACGGTCCTCCACCGCACCGAGGCCTCCACGGCCACCGCCACGTCGCACGCGTTCCGCTCGGGGCTCGACGTGGTCTTCCAGTCCACATGGCCGCAGCACCGGCCGTACCTGCGCGCGGTCGAGCAGGGACTCGTCCCCGACAGCGTGCTCGATGCGTCGGTCCGGCGGGTGCTGCGGGCCAAGTTCGCGCTCGGGCTCTTCGACGGGGGCGCGCGCATCGATCCCGACACCGCGGCGTACTGGAACGGCCATGCGGCGCATCGGGCGCTCGCGCGCGAGGCGGCGGAGGCCTCGCTCGTGCTGCTGCACAACGCGCCGCCGTCGCGGTCCGCGACGGCATCGGCGGGCGGCCTGCGCGCGGTCGACACGCTCGCCCGCCGCACGCTGCCCTTCGCGGCGGACGTGCGGCGCGTCGCGGTGATCGGCGCCGACGCCGACTCGGTGCGGCTCGGCGGGTACTCCGGGCCCGGCATCGCGCCGGTGAGCATCCTGCAGGCGGTGCGCGACCGGGTCGGTCCGCGGGGCACGGTGCGGTTCGCGCGCGGGCCGGGGCGGCTCGCCCCCGCGTACCGCGTCGTCCCCGCCGCGCAGCTCGAGTCGCGGGAGGGCGACGCCGTGCGGCGCGGCCTCCGCGGCGAGTACTGGGCGAACAACGCGTTCGACGGCACGCCGCGGCTCACGCGCACGGACGAGGCGGTGGACTTCGGCTGGACGCTGAGCGCGCCGGGGCCGGGGATCCCCTACGACTGGTACGCGGTGCGCTGGACGGGGACGCTCATCGCGCCGGCGGACGGCCTCACGCGGCTCGGCGTGGAAGGGAACGACGGATACCGGCTGTGGATCGACGGCACGCTCGTGATCGACGCGTGGGAGAAGCGGTCGTACGGGGCGCGGCTCGTGCCGGTGGCGTTCGCACCGGGAAGCCGGCACGCCATCCGGCTCGAGTACTTCGAGAGCACGGGCAATGCGCGCGTGAAGCTGGTCTGGGACGCGGGCGTCCCGACCGATCACGCGGCCCGCATCGCCGAGGCGGTCGAGGCGGCGCGCGCGAGCGAGGTCGCGGTCGTGGTGGTGGGCCTCGAGGAGGGGGAGTTCCGCGACCGCGCGTCGCTCGCGCTCCCGGGCCGGCAGGAGGCGCTCGTCCGCGCGGTCGCGGCCACCGGCGTCCCGACCACGGTCGTGATCATCGGCGGGAGTGCGGTCACCATGACGCGCTGGCTCGACGAGGTGGGCGCCGTGCTCATGGCGTGGTATCCGGGGGAGGAGGGCGGGCCGGCCATCGCGCGCGTGCTCTTCGGCGATGCGAACCCCTCCGGCCGGCTGCCGATCACCTTCCCCGTGAGCGAGGGGCAGTTGCCGCTCACGTACGACCACAAGCCCACCGGGCGCGGCGACGACTACGTGGACCTCACCGGGCAGCCACTCTTCCCGTTCGGGCACGGC
>CAZPJF010000068.1:0-12523 GCA_964586095.1 uncultured Gemmatimonas sp.
CCGAGGTGCGTGAGGCCATCGGCGCCCTGCAGGCGCGGCGCGACGAGGCGACGAAGCGCGCCGACTGGCTCGCCCACGTCGCCAAGGAGATCGCCGAGGCGCGCCTCGTCGACGGCGAGGACGAGCGGCTCGACGACGAGGCGCGGCGGCTCACGCACGCCGAGGAGCTGCAGGCGCTGACGCGCGAGGTCACCGACGCGCTCGACGGCGCCGACGATGCCGTGCTCGGCCGTCTCGGCCACCTGCAGCGGCCGCTCGCCACGCTGCAGCGGATCGACCCGTCGACGTCGCGCCTCCAGGAGCTCTTCGATGCCGCGTACTACGCCCTCGAGGAGTTCGCGCGCGCGGCGCAGGCGTACGCCGACGGCGTGGAGCACGACCCCGCGCGCCTGGCGGAGGTCGACCGCCGCCGCGACCAGCTCTTCCGGCTCACCAAGAAGTACGGCGGGAGCATCGCCGCGGTGCTGCAGCAGGGCCGGGAGGCCCGCGCCGAGCTCGACCTGCTCGACACCGCCGCCCTCGACCTGCGCGGCCTCGAGCAGCGGGTGGCCGAGGCGCGGGCCGCCTTCGACGCCGCGGCCGCGCGGCTGAGCGCCAAGCGGAAGAAGGCGGCGACCGCGCTCGCGCGCGCGGTGGAGGCGCGCCTCCCCGACCTCGGCATGCCGGACGGCCGGTTCCTCGTGGCGCTCACCACGCGCGCCGAACCTGCGGCGCAGGGCGCCGAGGAGGCGGAGTTCCGCGTCGCACTCAACCTGGGGCACGAGGCGCGCCCGCTCGCACGCGTGGCCTCGGGCGGCGAGCTCGCGCGCGTGATGCTCGCGCTCAAGGTGATCCTCGCGCGGCTCGACGGCGTCCCGACGCTGATCTTCGACGAGGTCGACGCCGGCATCGGCGGGCGCACGGGCCTCATGGTGGGCGATGCGATGCGGGACGTCGCCGGCCATCACCAGGTGTTCGCGATCACGCACCTGCCCCAGATCGCGGCCCGCGCGCACCATCACATCGTCGTGCGGAAGGCGGCCAAGGGGGGCGTCACGACGTCCGACGTGCAGGTGGTGGTCGGCGACGACCGGGTCGACGAGGTCGCGCGGATGCTCGGCGGCGACGCGGAGAGCGCGACCAGCCGCGAGCATGCGCGGGAGTTGCTGGCGGCCGCCGGCGGGGGGCCGAGCGGGCCGCCGTCCGGCGCATCACCGGGTGCGCGCCGGGCGGAGGACGCCGCGCCCGAGGAGCCGCGCGGCGGGGCGCGCGGCGCTCAGCGCGCGAGGAAGCGCGTGTAGTAGCGGACGGTCAGGCGGTCCTCGAACTGCTTGACCACCCGGCCGGCGTTCCCCGCGATCGCCTGGTCGTGCGTGTACGAGATCTCGAAGGCCGGGCCGGTGCGCCCGCGCGCGAGGCCCGCGAGCGTGGAGTAGGTCGCCGAGAGGGCCGCATGCTGCGCTGACGAGGCCGTGCCCTCGTCGAGGCGTCGCGCATCGAGGGGGACGCTCGCGCCGAACGGGGTGGTCGCGGTGCCGGCGTACTCGTGGGTCCACGCCGCACGCTTGCGCCAGCGCCATTGGCCGCCGAGGGCGATGTAGTCGCTGAGGTGCCAGCGTGGCGCGAGCGCGACCTCGACCTCGAGTCCCGGCGTCACGCGCACGTCGGCCTCGCGCCACCACTCGAGCCACTCGGTGGCACCGGTCGGGGAGGGCACGCGCAGCCGCGCGTCGTGCGCGAGCGCCTGCGTCACGCCCACGCTGACCGTCCCCCAGAGCCGCGCGTCCCACACGACGTCGGTGATCGAGCGGACCGACACCGCCGTCGTCCCGGTGCCCGTGCCGAGGTCGAGGAAGGCGTCCGGACGCTCGGCGGTGCCGGCGCCAAGCCGGACGTCCACCAGCAGCGACTGCCGCCACCCGCGCGCCTCTGCGGCGAAGCGCGCCCGCGGGTCCGCGCCGAAGGAGTCGAAGAGCTGCAGCTTGGCCGAGAGGTGCACGTCGCCGAGCTCGATGATCCCCGCGTCGTTCAGTGGACGCGCGCCATAGCCCCACGTGGAATCGGTGAGCAGCCGCGCCAGGTCCGCGGCGGCCACCGGGACCTGCGCACCGAGCGGGAGCCCGGTGCCGGCGGTCACGTCGGTGATGCCGTAGCGCTCGAGCGCGAGGCGCATGGAGTCCGCGCGCGCGCGCAGCGCCGCCTCGGTCGCGGATCCCGCCATCGGCACGAAGCGCTGGCCGGCGATGAGGCCGGCGCCGTAGAGCGTCGTGAGGCCGCTCGCGAAGCCGCTCGTGGTCGCGATGAGCGCGTCGACCGCGCCGAGCTCGGCGAGGATCGTCGGGCACTCCGGCGCCGCGGCCGGATTCCCCTGGCAGGCGGTGCGGCGCGCGCCGAGGTTCGTCGCGGCGCTCGCGTACGCGCCGATCGTCGTGGCGTTCCCCACCGCCACCGCGCTCCCCGCGAGGATCGGGTTCATGCCGAGGGTCGCACGCCCGGAGTCGCCGCGCACGCGCCACTGCGCCTGCGCGCGCGACCGCACGAGCGTCGCGCGCGCGCCGACCGTGACGCGCGCGCCGAGGCCGTACTCGATCGTGAGCGGGGTGACGAAGAGCCGCTGGCGCGCATCGAGCCGCGAGGCGCCGAGGGAGGCGGCGAAGCCCGGCACGCCCAGGTCGCGGACGAGCTGCTCGACCGGCGCGAGGAGCGAGAACTGGAGCGGCCCGAACGCGTCGGCCGTGAGGTGCCCGCCGAGCCCCTCGAGCCGGCCGTCGATCCAGCGGTCGCGCTGCAGCGTCGACAGGCCGCCGAGTTCCACGCGGAAGGCGCCGCGCGGCAGGGTCACCGCATCGTCACCGCCGCCGAGCACGCGTTGCGCGTCGAGGGTGGCGGGGAGGAGGAGCAGGGCGCCCGCGAGGATGGACGGACGGAGCGGGCGGAGGGGGCGGACGAGCACGTCGATCGAGGCGTGGAGTCGGGGGCGCGCGTGACCGGAGGGTCGGCTAGTTTAGCCTCATACCCCATGCAAGGTAACGTGACGCGCTCCGAACTCCCCCCGGTCCACGGCGACGCCCCGCTCCCGTCGCTCCCCTGGCAGATCACCGGCAACCACTGGCTCGCCCTGCCGTGCATCCATCCGGCCGACGGGGCCATCCACGCGGTGAGCCTGCTGCACCGCGGTGCGCGCGCGGCAGTGGAGTTCGCGGGTGATGCGCGCTATCTCGAGGGGGTCGGTCCGGCACTCGCCCGCCCGACCGTGGCGCTCGACGGGACCTCCGTCGTGCTCGCGAAGAACGGCGTGGCGTGGGAGCGCGCGCTGGAGTGGCTGCCGACGTTCACGGTGCAGTCCGCCGACGTCGTGATCCGCGGGACCGTCTTCGCGCCGTTCGGCCGTGACGCGGACGTCGCCGGTGCCGTGTACGCGATCGCGTTCGAGAACCGGGGGCCCGCGACGCGCACCATCGACGTGGGGCTGGAGGGCGTCCTCGGGCATCGGCAGTTGCGCGTGCGCACCCCGCGCCCGGCCGACGACGCGCATCGCGTCACGCGCTCGGGCGACGTGGTGCTGTTGGACGGGGCCGCGGCGCCGGGACTCTGCGCGCTCGCCGTGGCCGCGGACGGCGAGGCGGATGTCGTCGTGCGCGCGGGCGGCGCGGACCGATCGGCGTCGGGCGCCCCGCCCGCCGAGCCGGAAGCCGGGGCGCCGGGCTACGCCATCACGCGCCGGCTGCGCCTCGGTCCGGGGGAGCGCGGCGAGGTGGCGTTCTACCTGGCCGCGGGCCCCGAGCGCGACGGCGCCGAGGCGACCGTGGGCGTGCTGCGCCGCCGCGGCTGGCGCGCCCTCCTGACGGCCACGCGCGAGGCGCTGCGCACGCTCGAGCAGGGGACGGGCCTCGAGTCGCTCGACGCGCTGATCAACCGCAACCTGCTCTTCGCGTACTTCTACTCGGTGGGGCGGGCGCTCGACGACGCGCACTACTACCTCGTGCGCAGCCGCGCCCCCTGGTGCGCCTGGGGCGTGACGGTGCGGGACTGGGAGGCGCTCGCGTGGAGCGTGCCCGCCATCCAGCTCGCCGACGCGACCCTCGCGCGCGAGCTGATCCTCCGCGCGTGCGAGGTGCACGGCTACGCGCCGGGCCGCGGCGTGCACTACCTCGACGGGACCCTCTTCGAGCCGGGGTTCACGCTCGAAGGGGTGGCCGCGTACGCGGTGGCCACCGAGCGGTACATCCGCGAGACGGGCGACGACCAGATCGTCGAGGAGGCGGTGCTCGCCGACACGCTGTACGTGTCGCATGATGAGCTCGCCGCGCGCCGGGACGCGGAGCAGCCGCTCTATCACACCGAGGTCACGCTCGACCGCCGGCCGGCGGCGCAGTCGGTGACGCTGCACGGGAACGCGGTGGTGGCGTTCGCGCTCGATGCGCTGCGGAAGACGCTCGATGAGGAGGCCTCCAAGGAGGTGCAGGATCCGGCGGCGGTGCGCGCCGCCATGCGGCGACAGCTCACCGCGGGCGCGGAGTCCAAGGCGACCTTCGCCGCCGCGACCGACCTGCGCGGCGCCAAGACGCTCGACGACGACCCCGTCGGCTCGGCCCTCTGGCTGCCGCTCTGGGAGGCGGTCGAGCGGACCGACTCGACGTATCGCCGGACCGCCAAGCGCATCGGCGCGTCGGACCGGCTCGTGGTGCAGGTGGCGCGGCTGTTCGGGCCCGACGCGGCCGACGTGCTCGAGTGGCTGCGCCGCGCGCCGCTCGGGCATGGGCTCGCGGCGGAGGTGGTCGACGCGGAGGGACGCGCGCTGTCGCACGGCGGCGATGCGGCGCTCAGCGGGCTCCTCGCCTACGCGGCCTGGTACTGCGTGCACGCGCACGGCGTGCGGCCCTGAGCGACGCTGGGCGGCGCGGGCGCCCCCGGGCGCGCCCCCGGGCGGTGCCGCGGGTTCATCCGCGCGCGGCGAGGTACCCGAGGTAGGACCCGCCCACCGTCAGCGCCAGGCTGAGCCCCGCATGCGCGGCGGCGCGACCCGCGTGGCCGGCCTGGAGGAGCGCGAGGTTCTCCGCCGCGAACGTCGAGAAGGTGGTGAAGCCGCCGCAGAGCCCGATCGCCACGAACGCGCGGAACTGCGGCGTCGCGTCGTCGGTCGCGGACCAGCGCAGGAACCACCCGAGCACGAAGGAGCCGCCCACGTTGATCACCAGCGTGGCCCACGGGAAGCCGTCGAGCGCGGAGACGCGGCGCAGGCACTCGCCGACCCCGAAGCGCAGCACGGACCCGAGCGCGCCGCCGAGCGCGACCCAGAGGACGGTGGTGGCCGGGAAGGGGACGATCGCGGACATATGCCGGGGGTGGGGATCGAACCCACACGGGACCGAGGTCCCAGCGGATTTTAAGTCCGCCGCGTCTAGCCAGTTGCGCCACCCCGGCGGGCGGAACGACGAACGGGAGCGGCCAGGCCGCTCCCGCGTGGGTCCTGCGATCCGATCCAGAGCGGGAAACGGGACTCGAACCCGCGACCCCAACCTTGGCAAGGTTGTGCTCTACCAACTGAGCTATTCCCGCGCACCGCGAACGTTAGGCGCGGCCGCGGCGGGAGGCAAGCGGCCGGCGCGTGCACGGCGCGTGCTCGGGGCGGGAGCGCCGGTGCTACGCCGGTGCTGCGCCCGGGCGCCCGGCGCGGCGGCAGCGTGCGCGGCGCGCCCCTCGACCACGGTACAAGCCTCCGGCACCGCGGCGTATCTTTCCGCGCATGACCGACGTCGTCTCGCTCGCCGCCGAACTGCTCGCGATCCCCTCCACCACCCGCGACGAGGGGCAAGCGGTCGACTTCGTGGCACGCTGGCTGGTGGCGCGCGACTGGAACGTGACGGTGCAGGAGGTGACGCCGGGGCGCGGCAACGTCTGGGCGTCGCGGAAGGGCGGCGGGGTGACCCTGTCCACGCACCTCGACACCGTGCCGCCGTACGTGCCGCCGCGCCGCGCCGAGGGCCGTCTCTACGGCCGGGGCGCCTGCGATGCGAAGGGCATCGCGGCGGCGATGCTCGTGGCGGCGGACACGCTCGCCGCCGCGGGCGAGGAGCGCGTCGACCTGCTCTTCGTCGTCGGCGAGGAGCGCGGCTCCGACGGCGCGCGCCTCGCGAACCAGCTCCCGGCCACCAGCCGCTGGCTGATCAACGGCGAGCCCACCGAGAGCATTCTCGCTTCAGGGTGCAAGGGGGCGCAGCGCGTCACGGTCCGCACCCGCGGGCGCGAGGCGCACTCGGCCTACGCGCATCTCGGCTCGTCGGCCATCACGCCCATGCTCGCACTGCTCCCCCAGCTGGACACGCTCGCGCTGCCCGTGGATCCCGTGCTCGGCCCGACCACGGTGAACGTGGGCCTCATCCGCGGCGGCACCGAGGCGAACATCGTGCCCGGGCTCTGCGAGGCGGAGATGATGGTCCGCCTCGTGGGCGACGTGGCGCCCGTCCGGGCCGCGCTCGACGCGTGGGCAGCCGGGCGCGCCGAGCTCGAGTACGGGTCGCACATCCCCGCGCAGCACTTCCACACGGTGCCCGGCTTCGCGTCGGCGCCCGTCGCGTACACGTCCGACATCCCGCTCCTCGGAAACTGGGGCACGCCGCTCCTCTTCGGCCCGGGCTCGATCCACGTCGCGCACACCCCCGACGAGTACGTGGACGAGGCCGAGCTGCGTGCCAGCGTGGACAGCTACCTCTCGCTGGTCCGCACCCTGTTGACGTGACGCCCGCCGTGGTCCTCCGGGGCCGCCGGCGGCCGTGACCGGCGCCGCGCCCTCCTTCATCCTCCATCGTCCCTCCCGCCTCGTGTCAGCCAAGCTCCCCGTCGCCGTGCTCGGCGCCACCGGTGCCGTCGGCCAGACCTTCGTCCGCCTGCTGGCGAACCATCCGTGGTTCGCGCTGGCCGAGGTCGCCGCATCGGAGCGCTCGGCGGGGAAGCGCTACGCCGAGGTGACCCGGTGGATCGAGGGGGCGATGCCCCCGGCCGCCGCGGGGATGACCGTCACGCTGTGCGACCCCGCCACGGTGACATCTCCCGTGGTGTTCTCCGCGCTCGACGCCGCGGCCGCGGCCGAGCTCGAGCCGGCGTTCGCCCGGGCGGGCCGCTTCGTGCTGAGCAACGCGAAGAACTTCCGGATGGAACCCGACGTCCCGCTCGTGATCCCCGAGGTCAACGCCGCGCACCTCGCCCTGCTCGACGCCCAGCGCGCCCGGGGGTGGCGCGGCGGCGTGGTCACCAACGCCAACTGCGCCGCCACCGTCGCGGCGATGGCGCTCGCACCGCTGCACGAGGCCTTCGGCCTGCGCGAGCTCTTCCTCGCGACCATGCAGGCGGTGTCGGGCGCCGGGTACCCGGGCGTCCCGTCGCTCGACATCCTCGGCAACGTGATCCCGTACATCGGCGACGAGGAGCCGAAGCTCGAGCGCGAGATGCAGAAGATGCTCGGGCGCGTCGACGGCACGGCGATCGCCGACGCCCCGTTCGTGGTCAGTGCGCACGCCAACCGCGTCCCCGTGGAGCACGGGCACACGGTCACGATGTCGGCCCGGTTCGAGCGCCGGCCGAGCGCCGCGCAGGCGCTCGCGACGCTGCGCGCGTGGCGCGGGGCGCCGGAGGTGCGCGGCCTGCCGAGCGCCCCGGCGCTCCCGCTCGTCGTAGCCGACGAGGAGAATCGGCCGCAGCCGCGCCGCGACGTGAACGCCGGTCACGGCATGACCGTCACCGTCGGCCGCGTGCGCGAGGATCGCCTCTTCGACCTGAAGCTGGTCGCGATGGGCCACAACACCATCCGCGGCGCGGCGGGCGGGTCCATCCTCAACGCCGAGCTCCTCGCGGTCACGGGGCGGCTCGGCTGGACGCCGCCGGGGCGCGGATGATCGTCGCCAAGTTCGGCGGGACGTCGGTCGGGGACGCCGAGGCGATCGCGCGCACGGCGGGGATCGTCCGCGCCCGCCTCCATCGCGCGCCGGTCGTCGTCACCTCCGCGCTCGCCGGCACGACGAACCGCCTCATCGAGCTCGCGAACCAGGCCGCGACGGGACAGCTCATCGTCGCGCTCACGCTCGTGGAGGAGCTGCGGCAGCGGCACTTCGCCACCATCGAGGCGCTCGGCGTGGGCGACGACACCGAGCTCGTGACCGACACCGGCGTGCTCTTCGACGAGCTCGCGCACCTGGCCGAGGCGCTCTCCGTGCTCGGGGACGTGACGCCGCGGTCCCTCGATGCGGTCTCGGCGATGGGCGAGCGGCTCTCCGCGCCGATCGTCGCCGCCGCGCTCGCCCGGATCGGCGTGCCGGCGGCCTTCGTCGACGCCCGCCGGGTGATGGCGACCACCGACGACTTCGGGCGCGCCGAGCCGCGCGCGGACGAGATCGCGGTCGCGTGCCGGGCGCACGTCCTCCCGCTCGTGCGCGCGGGGAAGGTCCCGGTGCTCGGCGGCTACATCGGCGCGACCGCCGCGGGCGTCACCACCACGCTCGGCCGTGGCGGCTCCGACTACTCGGCCTCGCTCTTCGGCGCGGCGATGGATGCCGAGGCGATCGAGATCTGGACGGACGTCGACGGGATGCTGACCGCGGACCCGCGCGTCGTCCCCGCGGCGCGGCTCATCGAGCACATCCGGTTCGATGAGGCCGCCGAGCTCGCGACGTTCGGCGCCAAGGTGCTCCATCCGAGCACGATCGCGCCCGCGGTGCGGAAGGGGATCCCGGTCTTCGTGTTCAACTCGCGCCGCCCCGAGGGGAGCGGCACGCGCATCACCTTCGACGCGCCGCGGCTGCCGGTGCGGGCGATCGCCGGCAAGTCGCGCACCGTCGTGGTGAAGGTCCGGTCCCCGCGGATGCTGGCGGCGCCGGGGACGATGCGCGCGATCTTCGAGGTGTTCGAGCGCAACCGCACCTCGGTCGACGTCGTCGCGACCTCCGAGGTGTCGGTCTCGGTCACGGTCGACGACGACCAGCACCTCGAGGCGGTGGTCGCGCAGCTCTCCGCCTACGGCGACGTGGCCGTGGAGCGCGGGCGCGGCATCGTCGCCCTCGTCGGCGCGGGGCTCGGGGCGAGCACCCAGACCATGGCCCGCGCCCTCACGGCGCTGGGTGACCTGCGGCTGCACATGGTCTCGCTGAGCGCGACCGGCATCAACCTCACGCTCATCGTCGACGGCGACGCGGTGCACGAGGCCATGCGGCGGCTCCACGCCGCCTTCTTCGAGGGGGAGCCATGACGCGGCTCGCGATCCTGGGCGATGGCAAGATGGGCCGGCTCGTCGCGGTGCTCGCCCCCGAGTCGGGGTTCGAGGTGGTCGCCCACCTCGGCCCGCTCGAGACCGCCGGGGGCCTCACGCGGGAGGCGCTGCACGGCGCGGAGGTGGTGATCGAGTTCACCGTGCCCTCGGCCGCGGCCAAGCTCGTGAAGGCCTGCGCCGAGCTCGGGGTGCCCGTGGTGAGCGGCACCACGGGGTGGGATGCCGAGCGCGCGCTGGTCGAGACGTTCGTCCGGAACGGCGGCGGTGCGTTGCTCTGGGCGCCCAACTTCGCGCTCGGAGTCCACCTCTTCGCCAAGCTGGTCGCCGAGGCCGCGCGCCGATTCGCCCACGCGGCCGCCGGCTTCGACGCGCATCTCCTCGAGACGCACCACGCCATGAAGCTCGACGCGCCGAGCGGCACGGCACGGCTGCTCGCGACCGTCGCGGAGCGCGCCCGCGGGAAGCCCGTGCCGGTGACGAGCGTGCGCACGGGGCACGTGCCCGGCACGCACGAGTTCGTCCTCGATGCGCCGTACGAGCAGGTGCGGCTGGTGCACGAGGCCCGCGACCGCCGCGTGTTCGCCGCGGGCGCGCTCGCGGCGGCGCGCTGGCTCGTCGGCCGGCGCGGCGTGTTCACGCTCGACGACTACCTCGGGGAGGTCGCCCGATGAGCGCGCCGCTCCGCGGGGCGATCACCGCCCTGGTCACGCCCTTCACGGCGGCGGGAGGGCTCGACGAGCCCGCGCTCGGCGCGCTCGTCGACTGGCAGCTCGCCGAAGGGATCGACGGGCTGGTGCCCGTGGGCTCGACCGGCGAGGCGGTCACCCTCACGCCGGAGGAGCGGGATCGCGTGGTGCGGATCACGGTCGAGCGCACGGCGGGACGCGCGCCGGTGATCGCCGGCGCGGGCTCCAACGACACCGCCGCCGCCATCGCCGCCTCGCGCGCCATGGCCGCCGCCGGCGCGACGCACCTGCTGCACGTCTCGCCGATGTACAACAAGCCGCCGCAGCGCGGGATCCTCGCGCACTTCCGCGCGGTCGCCGATGCCTCGCCGGTGCCGATCGTCGTCTACAACGTCCCCGGCCGCACGGGCAGCAACGTGCTCCCCGAGACCACGCTCGCGCTCGCCGAGCACCCGAACATCTGCGCGGTGAAGGAGGCGAGCGGGAACCTCGCGCAGATCGATGCCATCACGCGGGCGCGGCCCGCCGGCTTCGCCGTGCTCTCCGGGGACGACGGCCTCACGCTCGGGGTGATGGCGGCGGGCGGCGACGGGGTGATCTCCGTGATCTCCAACGCGGTGCCGCGCGCCTGCGCGGCGCTCGCCGCGGCGGTGGCGCGCGGCGACCTCGCCGCCGCGCGCGCGCTGCATCACCGCCTCGCGCCGCTGGTCGACGCGGCCTTCGTCGAGAGCAATCCCATCCCGATCAAGGCGGCGCTGGCCCTGATGGGCCGCGTCCGCAACGTGCTGCGGCTCCCGCTCGTCCCCCTCGATCCTCGCCACGAACCCGCCCTGCGCGCGGCCCTCGGGGCCGCCGGAGTCCTGCTGTGACCACGCTCGACGTCGCTGCGCTCGAGACCAAGGTCGAGCGCCTCTTCGCGCTCGCCGCGGAGCAGCTGCCGCCCGAGGCGGAGCAGGTGGTCGGTGCGCTGCTCGCCGCCCTCGAGGCGGGCACCGTCCGCGCCGCGACGAGGGACGCGGCGGGCACGTGGCACGCCGTGCCGTGGGTGAAGCGCGGCATCCTCCTCGGGTTCCGCGTGGGGCGCATCGTCGCGCACGGCATCGAGGGGACGCCGTTCCACTTCTTCGACAAGCACACCTACCCCGCGCGCCCCCTGACCCTGGCCGACGGCGTGCGCGTCGTGCCCGGCGGGTCGAGCATCCGGCGCGGCGCGCACCTCGCCGCCGGCGTGGTCTGCATGCCGCCGATGTTCGTGAACGTCGGGGCCTGGGTCGGCGCGGGCACCATGATCGACTCGCACGCGCTCGTGGGGTCGTGCGCGCAGGTCGGCGCGCGGTGCCACCTGAGTGCCGCCGCGCAGGTCGGCGGCGTGCTGGAGCCGGTGAACGCCTCCCCCGTCGTCATCGAGGACGACGTCACGGTGGGTGGCAACTGCGGGGTCTACGAAGGGACCGTCGTACGGGAGAAGGCCGTGCTCGGCGCGGGCGTGGTGCTCACGCGCGGGACCCCCGTGTTCGACCTCGTCCGCGAGACGGTGCATCGCGGCAGCGCCGAGCGCCCGCTCGAGATCCCCGCGGGGGCGGTCGTCGTGCCGGGCGCGCGCGCCGTGAAGGGCGGCTTCGGCGCCGCCGAGGGGATCTCGCTGCAGACGCCGGTGATCGTGAAGTACCGGGACGAGCGCACCGACCTGGCCACCGCGCTCGAGGGGTGGCTCCGGTGACCCGCGCGCGCCCGCCCCGGCGCACGGCGCCGCGGTCGCGATCGTGACCACCCTGCGTGTTCCCGGCGACAAGTCCATCTCGCACCGCGCGCTGATGCTCGCGGCGCTCGCGTCCGGCCGCTCGCGCCTGCACGGCCTGCTGCGGTCCGCCGACGTGCACTCGACCGCGACGGTCCTGCGGGCGCTCGGGGTCGCGGTCCCGCTGCTCGACGCGGACGACGTGGTGGTGGAGGGCGTCGGGCGGCGCGGACTCCGCGCCCCCGCGGGCGCGCTCGATTGCGGCAACAGCGGGACGACGGCGCGGCTCATGGCGGGCATCGTCGCCGGCGCCGGCCTCACTGCGCGATTCGAGGGCGACGCGAGCCTTAGCCGGCGGCCCATGCGGCGCATCGCGGCGCCGTTGGAGGCGATGGGCGTCCGCGTCGAACTGCCGGCGCACGGCGGGCTGCCGATGACGGTGCGGGGCGGCGCGGTGCACGGCGTCGCCTGGCGTGCCGAGGTCGCGAGCGCGCAGGTGAAGAGCGCGATCCTCCTCGCCGGGCTGGTGGGCGGCGTGCCCGTGGAGGTGCATGAGCCGGCTGCCACGCGCGACCACACCGAGCGGATGCTCCGCGCCCGCGGCGTCGAGGTGCGCACGGACGGGCTGGCCGTGCAGCTCACGCCGACCGAGGCGGTCGCGCCGCTCGACATGGCCGTGCCGGGCGACGCCTCCAGCGCGGCCTTCTTCGCGGGGCTCGCGGCGCTCGGGGCGGCCCGTGCCGACCTGCGCCTCGAGAACGTGGGGCTCAATCCGGGGCGGGTCGGCGCCTTCGCGGTCCTCGAGCGGATGGGGGCGCGGATCGGGATCGAGGGGCGCGGTGACCAGGGCGGGGAACCGGT
>CAZPJF010000069.1:0-9429 GCA_964586095.1 uncultured Gemmatimonas sp.
ACTTCCAACTCCCCCCGAATCGCGTGGTCGAGCTCGGCACGCAGATGGAGTTCTGACCATTGGCGCCTGATCCGCACGCGCGGGGCGGCAGCGACCGGCTGACCAGCCTCGACCTCCTGCGGTTCCTCGCCGCGGCCGCGGTCGTCCTCTTCCACTTCGGCTACCGGTACTGGACGGCCGGCAACGCCCCGATCGCCGCGCTCGAACCCATCGCCCGCTACGGGTTCCTCGGCGTGGACGTCTTCTTCGTGCTGAGCGGGTTCGTCGTCCTGCGCAGCGCCGAGGGCCGGTCGCCGGGCAAGTTCGTCCGCGGCCGCATCCTGCGGCTCTACCCCGAGTTCTGGCTCGCCGTCCTCCTCGCCGCCGCGGTCTACCACCTGGCGCCGGGGGACTTCGGCGGCACCCCGCCGCTGCTGCGGGTGCTCGGGAACCTCACCATGATCCCCACCTTCATCGGGGTGACCGAGATCGACGGCGTCTACTGGACGCTCGCGGTCGAGGTCAAGTTCTACTTCCTGCTCTGGGCGCTGCTGCTCCTGCGGCAGATGAAGCACATCGACTGGTGGCTCGTGCTCGCCGCCGCCGTCTCGGCCGCGACGCTGCGGTTCGACCTGCCCGCGGTGATCCGCGTGCTCGACCTCGAGCCGTTCGGCGGGCACTTCGCCGCCGGCGGCATCCTGCATCTCGTGTTCACGCGCGGATGGACGCCGCTGCGCGCGGCGGGGCTGGCCATCGCCGTCCCGGCCCTGGTCGGGCACGCCATCGGCCGCAGCCCGGAGTTTCTCCGCCCCGAGGACGTGACCGCCGGCTCCCAGGTCGTCATCGCGGTGGTGACGTTGGTGACCGTCGCGCTCTTCGTCGTGCTGCCGTGGGTGCGCCTCGGCCCCCGCCTCGCCGCGCGCGCGACGCAGGCCGGTGCGCTCACGTACCCGCTGTACCTCGGCCACAACACCGCCTGCGCCCTCTTCCTCGTCTCGCCGTTCCCCGCGCCGATGTGGGTCAAGTTCTGGCTCGCCGTGGCCGCGGCCCTCGGCATCGCGTGGGGGCTCATGCGGCTCGGCACGGGTCCCGTGCAGCGCGGCCTGCGGCAGGTCCTAGACGCCCTCCCGGGGCTTCGCGACACCCGGCGCGCCCCGGCCGCCGTCCACTGACTCCCTCTCCCGCCTCCAACCCAGGACAGATGCGCACCCTGATCGGCCTCATCGCCCTCACCCTCGCGGTCCCGGCCGCGGTCCCGTCCGCGGTGGCGGCCCAGCGCGCCGCGACCGATACCCTCCGCGACGACCGCACCTTCTCGTTCTACGACAAGGGGCCGTACCGCGCCGCCGTCCCGCGCCCGGAATCGATCCTCGGCTACCCCGTGGGCTCGTGGCACACGCAGTACGCGAGCCAGGAACGCGTGCTCCTCGGCATCGCCGAGTCGGCGCGCGACCGGGTGCGCGTCGAGGAGATCGGCGTGACCAACGAGCGGCGCACCATGCGCATCTACGTCGTCTCGACCCCGGAGAACATCGCGCGCCTCGACGCCATCCGGTCCGACCTCGACCGCATCGCCGACCCGCGCGGGGCGACCCCCGCCCAGCTCGAGGAGGTCATCGCCCGCACGCCCGCCGTGGTCTGGTTCTCCGGCTCCGTCCACGGCGACGAGGTCCCGGGCTTCGAGGCGTCGATGCAGCTGCTCTACCACTTCGCCGCGACCGAGGACCCGGCCACGCTCGCCCTCATGAAGGACGCGCTGGTCGTCATCAACCCCAGCTCCAACCCCGACGGCCACGAGCGCTTCTCCGTCTGGAGCAACTCGATCGCGGTGGGGAGCGCCGAGCGCCAGGCGATCGAGCAGCAGCGCGGCCAGCCGTGGAGCATCAGCGGCCGGTTCAACCACTACCGGTTCGACATGAACCGTGACCTGATGGCCATGACGCAGCGCGAGGTCCAGGCCATCGTCGGCGGCATGCTCCGCTGGCATCCGATGGTCACCGCCGACCTGCATGGCTACACGTCGACCTACTACATGGCGCCGGCGGCGCGGCCGGTGAACACGAACATCTCGCAGTGGCCCTACAAGTGGAGCGAGCGGATCGGCCGCGGCAACGCCGAGGCGTTCGACCGGTTCGGCTGGCTCTACTTCGTGCGCGACGCCTTCGACCTGTACTATCCCGGCTACTACGACTTGTGGCCCGCGCTCACCGGTGCCATGGGCACCACCTACGAGACCGACGGCGGGCCCGCGCTGCTCAAGACGCGCGAGGACGGCACCCTCCTCTCGCTGCGCGACGGCATCGCCAAGCACTACACGGCCGCCATCGCCACCTTCGAGACCTCCGCGCGCGGCGCGCGCGAGATGGTCCGCGACTACGCCGCGTTCCGCCAGAAGGCCGTCACCGACGGCCGCAACGGCACCATGAAGCGCATCGTCTTCCTCCCCGGTTCGGACCCGGCGCGGGCCGCCGAGCTCGCCGCGGCGCTCCTCCGCGCCGGGGTCGAGGTCCAGCGCACCACGGCGGGCCACTCCAGCGCCCGGGCGCACGGCTACACGGTGGATGGCACCGTCACCCGCAGCTTCCCGGCGGGGGCGTACGTCGTCGACCTCGCGCAGCCGCAGGGCAAGGTCGCCAAGGCGGTCCTCGAGCCCGATCCCGAGCTCGACCCGGTCTTCGCCAAGGCCCAGCTCGACCGGTTCCTCCGCAACAAGGAGAAGTCGACCAACGCGAGCGACACCGAGGGCTACGAGTTCTACGATATCTCGGCGTGGGCGCTCCCGGTCGCCTTCGGCGTGGAGGCCTACTGGACCGAGGACGCCGCGCCCGTCGCCGGCACCCCGCTCTCCCTCGCGAACGGCGTGCGGCTGAACGGCGAGGTGCTGCCGCACGCGATCCCGGGCGGGATCGTCGAGGGGCGCGACGCCCGCTCCGCCTTCCTCTGGCGCAACGACCGGAACGGCGCGGGCAAGCTCGCCGCGCAGCTGCTGCAGGAGGGCTACCGCGTGGCCGTCGCCGCGGAGCCGATCCAGACGGGCGCCACGCACTGGCCGCGCGGCACGTTCGTGGCGCGCGTCTCACGCAATGAATCGTCCCTCGCCGCCCGCGTCGACGCGCTCGCCCGCGAGGCGGGCGTCGAGGTCCGCGGCGTCAACACCGCCTTCCCCGACGCCGCGCAGTACGGCACCGGCTCCGGCGTCGTCGTCTCGCTCGAGAAGCCGCGGATCGCGCTGGTCGGCGAGACGGGCATCTCGCAGACGTCGTACGGCGCCACCTGGTGGTCGCTCGAGCAACGCTACGGGATCCGCTTCACGCCGATCTCGTCGGCGGCGCTCAACGGCGACCTGTCGGCGTTCAACGTGATCATCATCCCGAGCGGCGGCGTGCAGGGGAACGGCGCGGCGCTCAAGCGCTGGGTCGAGGGAGGCGGCGCGCTGATCACCTTCGGCGGCGCGACGGGTTGGGCGACGCGCGAGGACGTGGGCCTCACGTCGGTGCGCCGCATCCAGTGCGAGCCGAAGAAGGACCTGAAGCCGGCCCCCGCCGCCAAGGCGCCGGTCGACTCGCTCCGGGCCGCCACCAGCCCCAACGCGTGCGCCGACCAGCTCGCGGACCTGCCGGGGAGCCACTTCGACGCCGTGTTCGACCTCACGCACTGGCTCACGCTCGGGCTCGAGCAGCAGCGGATGCCCGTCCTCGTGGGCGGCAGCAGCTACTACTCGCTCTCGAAGGATGGCGGGAACGTGGCGGTCTTCCCGACCACGGGCACGCTCAGGCGGGCGGGCTTCACCTTCCCCGAGAACAGCGAGCGGCTCCTGCGCGGCAGCATCTTCATCGCGCAGGAGAGGGTCGGCCAGGGGAACGTGGTCCTGTTCACGAACGAGCCGATGTTCCGTGGCTGGTGGCGGGCGCTCGACCGGCTGGTCCTGAACGCGGTGCTCATGGGGACAGCGTTCTGACACGGCGCCGCCCGAGCGCGGGGGCACGCCCGAGGGCGTGCCCCCGTTTTCTTCGCCCATCTATTGACACGAACAAGGCTGAATCTGAATTTGGGCGCGCAGCTCGTTCGAGGCGCATGCGGCGTCGCGTCGAGCGCACCCCACCGTTCGCGCGGAGGCGCGCATGGAAAGAGCATCGGTTCGGTTGAAGGCGGTCCTGGTCATCGTCCTCGGACTCGTTGGCCTCGCCCTCGCGAGACCGAAGGAGGCGGCGGCGTTCGAGTCCTGTCTCCTCTGCGGGACGCCGCCGGGAGGCGTGTGCACGAACAGTTGGGCCCAGCAGATGTGCCGCGACCAGTGCTATGGCACCAAGGGCTATCTCTGCGTGGGCCAGAGCAACTGCCCGATCGGCCAGAAGGCCGTGATCTGCGGCTACTACTGACCGCCCGCTGATCCGCGTCCCACCGTGCCGCAGCGACGGCCCCGGTGGGACGCGCAGTGCGCGGCCCGACGCGCGACAGGGCAGCGACCCTCCACCACCCGGGGACGATGATGGCTCGCTCGAGACTCGACTCCTTGCTCAACATCCTGCTGACCGTGGCGGCGCTGGCGATCGCCGTCGTGCTCGTGCGCCGGGAGGTGCGTGGCGAAGCGCCGAACCCCGCGACCCGGCCGCCCGAGCTGCTGCCCGGGTGGGAGGCCCTGCTGCGCGACGCGGTCGTCGTCGGGCCGTCCGACGCCAAGGTCACCGTCCTCGAGTTCATGGATGTGCAGTGCCCCTTCTGCCGCGAGTGGCAGCTGCGGCTCGACGCGGCGGTCGGGCGGCATCGCGGAGATGTCCGCACGGCGCTCATCCACTTCCCGCTCGACTTCCATCCGCACGCGCGATCCGGCGCGCGCGCGATCGAATGCGCGGCCGAGGTGGGGCGGTCCGCCGAGTTCGTCTCGGCGACGTATCGGCAGCAGGACTCGATCGGGCCGCGGCCGTGGCAGCGCTACGCGCACGATGCCGGCATCGCGGACACGCTCGCGTTCAACGCGTGCCTGGCGCGCCCCGTCGAGCCGCCCCGCGTCGCGCGCGGGCCGATACTGGCCGAGAGCCTCGACGTGCTGGGGACGCCGACGGTGTTCGTGAACGGCTGGCGCGTGCCCGTCGCCCCCGATTCGGCTGAACTCGACCGCGTGATCGCCGCCGTCCGCCGAGGCGAGGTACCCTACCGGGCCAAAGGACGCCTGAGCCGCTGGTTCGACTAGGCGCTGTCCCCGGCACCGGCACCGAGCGTCGGGCTCACGGCGTCTTCCGAGTCGGCCCACTCCGTGTCCAGATCACCACGACGCCGCAGGCGGCGTCGGTGCCCGCGAACTCCCCGGGGACGTCACTCGCGCCGGTGTACAGCTCGAGGCCTTCGATGTCGCGCACCGGCACGTAGGGGCCGAAGAACGGGTCCGGGCGACCATCCACGATGTACTGCGGATAGCACCCCTGCCCGGCGCGCGCCATCTTGATCACGCAGCCGCGCGCACCCGAGGCGCACTCGACGTGGACCCCGCGCTTGCCGCGGACGGCATCGGTGAGCGAGTTGTACTGCCGCTCCTCGATCTCCTGCCGCGTGATGTAGTGCCCGCGCCCGGTGCGCATGCGGCGCTCGAAGTCCTCGTAGCGGACCCCCCGCGACGGCTCGGCCGTCACCGTCGTCGGCGAGAGGCGCTGCGCGCGGGACCGCCCGTCCCCGCTGTCGGCGAAGGCCACCTGCGTGCTGTCGAGGAGGAAGTCCTGCTCCATCACCTCGCCCTTGGCGAATGCCAGGACGAGCGAGGTCCGCGGGAAGCCCTCCGCCGCGAACACGAACCGGATGACGCCCGTCGGGAGGTCGCGCAGGTCGAAGCGGCCGGCGGAATCGCTCGTCACGTAGCGCCCGGTCGCGGCGACGATCACGCGCGCGCCGCGCACCGCGCTCCCGGTGCTGACATCGCTGATGCGCCCGCGCAGCCGCGCGAACTCGGCCTGCGCCCCGGCGGGCTCGGCCGCGGTGGCGACGAGGAACGTGAGGAGGAGCGGGGGGAGGCGCATCGGGAGTCGGGATCGGGTCCGCCGGAAGCGGCGAGAGGAACGCCGACCTCGGCGTTCCCCTCGACCTTCCTACCCACTGGATTCGCCGCGGGTCCGGGAGCCGCCCGCGGCGAGGGCGATCACGGAGGCGTGGGCGAGTTCGGCGTGGCCCCACCCCAGGTGTACAGCGGCTGGCCGAAGACACCGAGCTCCTTCGCCGGCACCGGCATCTCGCGCGGCGTGCCGACGATGAGGCCGTTCGGCACCCGGCGGCGGAAGTAGAACGAGGCCGCGCCGAGACCGAGCAGCTCGATCTCCATCTCGTAGTGCAGCTTGGCGCGGAGGCTGGCCTGCGTCTCGGCGCCGGTGGCCGGCGCGAGGCCGCCCCGGGTGACGCGCGAGTTGTTGATGAGCGTCGCGGCGAGCGCGAGGTTCGTGTTCGACTCGATCAGCGCCTCCGCCCACATCAGGTCGTTCTGCTCCGGCGAGAAGGTCGGCACCGGGCCGAACGCGCCGTAGATGCCGTTGGGGTCCTGCACGCCGCTGAGGTCGTAGCGGATGTGCCCGATGTTCGACTGGTGGTACGACCCGCGCGCCATGTTGAAGATGGCGACGCCGGACCAGGCGAAGTCGGTGCCCCCGTTCGCGGTGCGCGGGACGGTGCCGAACGACGCCGCGGTGGCCGGCGTGCCGAACGATCCGTCGCCGAGCCGGCGATCCGGCGAGTTCGGCTGCCCGTTCCCGCCGGCCGGCCAAGGCGTGGCCTGCGTCGCCGGGTCGAGCAGGTTCGCGACGCGCGTGTGGACGCGGCCGCCGTCGATGCCGTTGAACCAGTACAGGATCTGCGGCGTCCAGGCCGAGCTCGAGAGCCAGCCGTCGCCGATGAACTCGAACGTGAAGCGCGAGCCCGACGAGATGCCGTCCGACGCGTACGACGCCACGCGCGCCCAGTCGACCGCCGCCGCCTCGGTGCTGTTGCGCGGCCAGCTCGACAGCAGGTACGCCGCCATCGTGCTGGCGATCTGCGCGATCTCCTCGTTCGTGTAGGTGTTGCCGTTCGTCCACGCGGCCGGCGTCACGAAGTCGTTGGCGTTGGCGTACGCGATCGCCGAGTCGAGCTTCGCGAGCGCGGCGTCGCGGACCTGCGCCCGGTCCGAGTAGCCCAGGGTGTCGATCTGCACCGTCTCGTCGACGATGTAGCCCTTGTCGTAGTTCATCGCGATGCCGGAGAGCGCGGCGCCCTGCATGAGCAGTGCGATCGTCTCCACGCGCTTCGTGGTCGCCTCGTCCTCGATCACGACGCCGTTCTGCCGGATCGCCTTGAGGACGTTCGTCGCGAGCGAGAGCGACCGGTAGTAGCCGTCCCAGAACCACTCGATGCTCGTGCGCGCCGCCGAGGACGGGTTGTTCTGCCACGAGCGCGAGTTCCTCGTCCCGTCGAGGTCGATGCTCGAGTAGAAGTTCATGTTGTGGTTGTTCCAGGACGCCGAGTACGTCTGCGCCTGGGTGACGAGCGGCGCGACGGCCTCGGCGCCCTCGTACGTGTTGAACCAGACGCGGACCGCGCCGCCCGCGAGCGCTTCGATCGCCGCCGGGTCCGAGAGCGCGCGCTCGGCGTCCGGGGCGTTCGGGTTGGTGATGTCGAGGGACTTGCACCCCGCCGCCACCATCAGCATGGCGAGGGCCGCACCCCGGACCAGTGTCGTGAATCGCATCATCGATGATCCCCGTGGCTCCGGCCGGCTCAGAAGCCGAGCTCGAGCATGAACGTGAAGGTCCGGTACTGCGGATACGTGAAGTAGTCCACGCGATAGACGAACGGATTGCCGCCCAGGCCGGACGTGCCGGTCACGTCCGGATCGTAGCCGCTGTACTTGGTCGACGTCCAGAGGTTGCGGCCGACGAGACCGAGGCGGGCGTTCTCGATGCCCAGGAAGGCGGCGGGACGCACCCACTCCTTCGGGAGCTGGTAGTTCACCGCGAGCTCGCGCAGGCGGACGTAGCTGCCCTTCTCCACGAAGTAGTCGTTCGCGTTGATGTTGTTGTAGAACGTCTGGTAGTACGTCACCGGCTTTCGCTCCACCGCCGGCTTGTCGCGCTGATCGAAGGCCGGGTCACGCTGCTCGTTGAACGGCCACTGGCGGGTCAGGTTGTAGATGTTGCCGCCCTGCACCATGGTCACCAGCGCGTTGAGCGACAGCCCGCGCCACTGGAACGAGGAGTTGAAGTTCAGGTTGAAGTCCGGGTTGACGTCGCCGATCTGCACGATCGACTCGCCGTCCTCCGTGTAGGCCTTGAGCGGGCGCTCGTTCAGCGTGCGCCAGTCGTTCGCCACGACGTAGAACCCCTCCTCGTTCACGCGATAGTCGGCGGCCGTGCCGGACAGGAGCCCGGACGCCAGCGTCGCGTCGAGCTGGGCCCGCGTGCGGATCCACCGCTCGCCGTAGATCACGCCGAACGGCTCGCCCGCGGCCACGCGGAAGAGCTGCGTCGTCGCGTCGGGACCGGCGAGGAACGGCGCCACGCCGAGCTTCGTGATGCGCTGCCGCGTCCGGTCCGCCGTCACGTTCAGGCGCCAGAACATGTCGCCCGACGAGATCAGCACCGCGCCGAAGGCCAGCTCGTGTGTCTTGCCGGCGAGCGTGCCCGCGTTGGTCCACCGGTTCTGGTAGCCGGACGCCGAGGAGACCGGCGCCAGGATGATCTGGTCGCTCGTCACCTTGTCGGAGTAGCTGTACTCGAGCGTGTAGTTCTGCAGGAAGTTCACGTTGAAGCCGAACTCCGTCTCCTTCGAGAAGGCCGGCTTGAGCTCGCGGTTGCCCAGCGTCACCGGCTCCGGGCTGCCGCCGACGAGCGCGTAGATCTCGTACTGCGCCTCGAACGACGGGCGGAGCCCCGCCGTCCCGTACGAGGCCCGCAGCTTCAGCTCGTCGATCCCGGGGAGCGGGAGGTCCTCGGTGAGGCGGTAGGCCGCCGAGAAGCGGTTGTAGATCGCGGTTCGCGTGTCCGCGCCGAAGAGCGACGAGGCATCCTGCCGCACGAGCGCGTCGACGATGTAGCGGTCCTTGATGTCGAACGTCGTGATGGCGAAGAGGTTCTGGTTGCGGATCGTGATCGTCGACGAGGCCGGCTGGATCGGCTCCTCAGGGTCCGCCGAGCCGAACTCCGGCACGCGCGGGAGCGTCAGCGCCGCCGCGAAGACGTTCAGGTTGTTCGCCAGCTGCTCCTCGAACACGTACGCGACCTTGGTGGTGTTGACGAACCAGGGCGTCTCGCGGACCGACGTCAGCGTCGCGCCCAAGTTGCTCGCGCGGGCACCGGTCGTGCTCTGGTAGATCGACCCGCTGCTGGGGTTCCCCTTGGAGCTCAGGAAGCCCTTCTTGGTGAACGACTTGTAGTTGTCCGCCGACTGCTCGTAGTTGACGTTGCCCTCGGCCGTCAGCCAGGAGAGCGGCTTGTACGT